>JAAZHN010000105.1 GCA_012510695.1 Mollicutes bacterium | reverse complement strand
GTATATCTATTTTTATCGCTATTATTAATCATTTCTCCCAGTAGTTTTCTAAGTATTCTATATTTGCCTTGATATTCTTTTCTAATTTGAATTTCAGAGATCATTAAACCTTCTTTTTGATACATATAATTAATAAATCCAACTAATAGATTATCAAAATACAACAAAATAATTGCAAAATCTTTAGTATTTCTAATTGAATTAATCCATGAATCACACATATCTTTATTTGAATTATCTTTACCATTTAATTCATTATAAAAAGGTATAAGTACTTCTAACATTTCTTCTACTTTAGATAATGGAATTTTATTGTTATAGTTATAGTATTCAAAATTCATTTTATATTCCATTAATAGTTTCTTTTTTCTCTTTCTAAATCTCTTTTTTTAATTACTTCTCTTTTGTCATGTTGTTTTTTACCTTTAGCAAGGCCAATTAAAAGTTTAGCACGACCATTTTTAATATATAATTTTAAAGGAACAATATTATACCCCTCTTGCATAACGCCAGTTTTCAATTTTAAAATTTCTCTTTTATTTAAGAGTAATTTTCTTTCTCTCGTTTCATCATGATTATGAATATTACCTTGTTCATATTTAGCAATATACATGTTAATTATATATGCTTCATCATTTTTAATTCTTATATAACAATCATTTAAATTAGCACTGCCTTTTCTAATTGATTTTATTTCAGTACCATGTAAAACAATACCTGCTTCATATTCATCTTCAATAAAATAATCAAAATAAGCTTTTTTATTTTTAATTTCCATTATTATCACCTGTATATATTTCGAAATCAATTTCCCTTGATTCTTTAGATGCCCTGATTAGTTTTACTGTTACCCTATCACCAAGGCGATATCTTTTTCCATGATGCTCACCTACAATTACATGGTTTGCTTCATCAGAGGTATAATGATCATCAGTTAATGAGGAAATATGAACTAAACCTTCAACTAAGTTAGGTAGTGCTACAAAGAAACCAAAGTTCATAACTCCTGAAATGGTTCCCTCAAAGATATCCCCTATATAATTATACATATACTCAGCCATTTTCATATCCAAGACTTCTCTTTCGGCATCAATAGCAGCTTGTTCTCTTAAACTAGAGTTTTCAGCAATAAATGTAAGTTTCTTATCTAATTTATCTGTTTCTTTATTATTTTCAAAAACATATCTTCTTAATAAACGATGAACAGTTAAATCTGGATATCTTCTAATTGGACTAGTAAAGTGAGTATAACAAGTACTAGCAAGACCAAAGTGGCCAATGTTTTCTTTAGTATATAATGCTTTTCGCATACTTCTTAATAATAGATTAGATAATATTTTGCCATTTTCTAACTCATTAACTTCATTTAAGATTTTTTGAATTCCTAATGGTTCATAATTTGTTAATTCAGTTTGAGAATAACCAAAAGAAACCGCTAATTTTAAAAATTCATCGACTTTTTCTGGACTTGGTTTTTCGTGTGTACGATAAACAAATGGAAGATTTTTCTTAAATATATGACTAGCGACTGTTTCATTTGCGACAATCATGAAATCTTCAATTAACTTTTCACCATCTTCTCTAGTTCTTAAAACAATATCAATTGCTTCACCCTGACTATTAACAATTACTTTTGCTTCTTGTAAATCAAAATCTAAATTACCTCTTAATTCTTTATTTTTTCTTAAGATTTTAGCTAGTTCATTCATTAATAATAAGGTTTCTTTATATTGTTCATAACCTTCAGCAACAATATCTCTCATTAAAATATCATTTACTTTTTTATAGGTCATTTGAATTCTTGATTTAATAATACTGGGAAATATTTTATAATTTTTAACATTCCCTTGATTATCAATATCCATTTCACAAGTTAAAGCTATTCTTACTTGCTCAGGATTTAATGAACAAATTCCATTAGATAATTTATGAGGTAACATTGGTATAACTGAATCAGCTAGGTAAGCACTTGTCCCTCTTTTTAAAGCTTCTTTATCTAATGGACTATTCTCAGTAACATAATGACTAACATCCGCGATATGGACACCTAACTTATATAAATCTCCATTTTTTTCTAAACTTAAAGCATCATCAATATCTTTAGTGTCATCACCATCGATTGTAAATATAATCTTATTAGTTAAATCTGTGCGATTATTTTTTTCATTTTCTAAAACTTCGGTAGGTATTTTATTAACTTGATTCATTACTTCATCATTAAATTCCTCATCAAATCCATATCTTAAAGAAATTGATTTAATATCAACACCAGGATCATTTTTATGACCAATTATTTTAATTATTTTTGCAGTATAAGAACTATTACTTCTTTCTTTTAACATTTCTATTTTTACTTTGGTTCCAGTTACACAATCTTTTACCTTTGGATCTTTAAGTAATATTTTCAAACTTTTTCTTCCATCATCTAAAATAACATAAGCTTTATTTTTTTCAAATATTACTTCTCCCACTAAGTTATTTAAATCTCTTTTAATTATTTTTATTACTTTAGCACTGTTATTTGTTTTATCAACACTTACTAAAACTTTATCTTCATCAACCGCACCATTTAAGTGTTTAGCTGGAATAAATAAATCATCTTCATAATTAGGATTTTCTAAAAAACCAAATCCTTTTTTATTTAAAGAAACTATACCAACCCGATAATATTCATTTTTTTCAAATAACATATATTTATTTTTATTTGTTTTATATACTAAGTATTCTTTTTCTAATTCATTCAAAAAATGTAATATCTTATCTTCATCTTTATCTTTTAAAGAATTAGCAATATCAGAAATAGTCATTTTTTTATTTGTTAATTTAAGTATTTCAATTATTTGTTTTTTCATATGTACTCCTAAATTAATTTTATCATACTTTAGCAATAAATATATACTTAATAAAAGTAATTAATGAGTTATAAAGTTAATAGTTTATGTAATATAATAGCTTTAAGGAGTGAACTATGAAAAAAATATTATTAATCGCATTGCTCGTTGTTTTATTTGCTGGATGTAATAAAAAGGAAGTCGTTGATGGTGATGATAAGAGTAAACAACCAGATCAAAAAGAGGTGGATGACAGTAAAGTTAAGCCATTAACAAATATTAAGGGTGTTGTTACTAAAGACAAACTGATTACTGGATATAATTTATTGAAAGATAAATTTTCATATCCAAAAACAGGCGAATCAATGAAAAGAAGTTTATCTAAAATTGATAAAAATCTTCCTATTAAAATACATAATACAGAAAATAATCAATCATATACACCAGCAGATTGGTACAAAATTGAACTTGATGGGGATGGAAACGTAATAGAATATATTCCTGTCGGTGATATTACAAGTGATAAAAAATTTGAAAAAGATACAGTTTACGCTATTCAAGTTGTATATGAACTTGATGAAGGCTATACTATTTTGTCTCACGACAATGCAAACGAATATAATTTAGCAGAAGATTATATTAAAAAATCATTTCAACTAAATGGAGCCCCAAATGTCGAATTTAGAATTCCTGATCCGACAACTGGTCCAGCTTACTCTGCTACATTTATCTTTCCTAAAACAAAATAATAAAAAAAGCGGTTATTGGAAATTGTATCCTCTCACCGCTTCTTTTTTTGGTTTATTTTTTAATATATTGTTTATGTTCTTCTTTTTGATTCATTGCTTCACTTAGTTTAGCTAATAGTATATCTTGAGAAAACTGTTTAGAAGCAAAGTCTTTACTAATTACAACAGTGTTTCCTCCACCAGGAGTTCCTTGTGAAAAAAATGTAATCTCATTTAATTCATCATTGATATCTACCACTTTTAAAACTAAACGGTGCCCTGCTTCAAAATTAATTTCTAATTGATCATTTAAATTATATTTTCTAACATAATTACTAGGTCCTATTTTTTCACTAAGTTTAGCCAATAACAAACTTTTAGAAAAATATTTGTAACTAAAATCTTGTTCAATTTCAATTATTTCTCCATTACCTGGTTCCCCTTCAACAATAAATTTATAAGTTTTATTGTCTTCATTTATTTCGATTAATTTAAAATACAAACTACTTCCTGTAAATGTTCTAAATTCTAATTTATCTCCAATATTATATTTCATAATATCCTCCCTCTATCTTATTATTCTTTTTCATACTGTTTAGAATAAACAAGCCCTTCTAGTTTTCTAATCTCATTGGGATTTAAAAAACTATTATAAATTATAGCATAAAATATTTTATTATTTTCTTCTATTTTTTCTGAATCAAGTGCTTTTTTTATTCTTAAAACTTTATTTTTAGAGATGTTAATTCCTTCAATATTATATACTTGATCATCTAAATAATCTTCTATAATTTTAAGTTCTTCAAGATCAGTTAAAATTAATTTTGGATTATTATTTAATTTATTTAATATTTCCTCTGGAATAGTCAGTTTTGTTTCATCAATTATATATTCATCCAAATCTTCATC
>JAAZHN010000104.1 GCA_012510695.1 Mollicutes bacterium | reverse complement strand
TCGTTGAACGTTGTTGATGTTATTCATAATGTCAACAACGTTCTTTTTGTTTAAATTATCAAATGATATACCTTTTGGTATAACATATCTAATAAATTCATGGTTTCTTTCAACTCCAGGTTTTTGCAGTCTTTTTGCCTTGACTTAATAAAAAGGCTCATGATATAATCAATTTGTTCTAAAAAAAGAACAAATGGAGGAATACCCAAGTCTGGTTGAAGGGGTCGGTCTTGAAAACCGAAAGGTCGGGCAACCGGCGCAGGGGTTCGAATCCCTTTTCCTCCGCCAATTTTATATCGCGGGATGGTAGCAGTTTGGTAGCTCGCCGGGCTCATAACCCGGAGGTCGTAGGTTCAAATCCTTCTCCCGCAACCATTATGGTCCCGTAGTGTAGCGGTTATCACGTCTGCCTGTCACGCAGAAGATCGCGGGTTCAATTCCCGTCGGGACCGCCATGGCTTCATAGCTCAGTCGGTAGAGCAGAGGACTGAAAATCCTCGTGTCGCTGGTTCGATTCCCGCTGGAGCCACCAGTTTACTAAAAAATGCCCATTGTATGGGTTTTTATTTTGTTTATTTCTTGAATTTATAATATACATAAGGTAATATTTTTGTTATAATACTTTTAGAATGTGAGAATGATAAAATGAATCCAAATGAAGAAAATAATGTTCCAAAAACAGAACAAGGGATGCAAGCAATTAAAATTGGGGAATTAAAACAACCAAAATCAAGGATGACTTCATTGATAATGTTTGTTGTCATTACATTATTTATCGCGGTTGTCTTCTTTTTGCCAGATATAAATAACTTTGTTAAAAAAATGACCGAACCACCCGTACCAGTCGATAAGACATCAACAATAACTTTTGAAGACAATAACAATGATTTTTTTGCAATTAACTCTAATAGTAAAATATTCATTAGTAATCATCGTTTATCAATGTTTACAATTAATTCAGTAAATTCAACACTAGAATTTAAAATTACTCATTATAATAATGAACAATCAAATATTGATGGTAAAAACTGGTATATAAATTTTTATGATCGTGATAAAAACTTGATTGACTTTGTAAAAATAACTGGTCAAATAGTTGGTAAAGATCAAGAACTTAATTTTAAAGTAAATTTAACTGAACAAACAAAAGAAGCAGCATATATGAAGATTGGTAAAATTTCAGAGAATGAATATCCAGAAATAACCTATTTAACTAATGATCAAAATGAAAAATACTTTGTCTGTGAAAAAGATTCTAAAGAATATAGTTATTTTTTTAATGAACATAAATTATATAAAGTAATTGAAGAATACAATGCTAATTATGCTGAAATAGATAGAGACAGTAATGTTGGTGAAGGTAGCAGTGTTAAATTATCTGAAGTAGTGAAAGAAACATATCAACTGAAACATAATAATTTTGCAGGAACATCATATGCTAATTCATCATTTGCGGAAACAGATGAGGGTTTTATCTTTAGAGTTGAGATCGATTTAACAGATGGACAGTATTCTACTACAGACGATAAATATTTTTCTAAAGATATGGACGCTAAGGTGTTAAACTTCCAAATGAAATCACAAGGATATAATTGTCAGTGAAACCAAAATTCGTTATAAAAGATTTTGAAGGTCCTTTGGATCTTTTGCTTCATTTGTTAAAAGAAGCGAAGATGGATATTTATGAAATCAATATTGTTGAAATAACTGATCAATATATGCAGTTTATTTATGAAATGGAAGAGTTAAACATCGATGTAGCAAGTGAATACTTAGTAATGGCCTCTGAACTGCTTAATTTAAAAAGTAGACATTTATTAAATCAAGATGATGAAGAAGAGAATGCTGAAGGAATAGTTTCTGTTGAAGACTTACAAAATAAAATAATTGAATATGAGAAATATAAAAATATTACAACTGATTTTAAAGAGTTAGAAGAAAAAAGAAGTGAAGTATATACAAAGATGCCTTCAATATTAACCAATTATTTTGAGCCTGAAATGCAAATTAATACTGAGTTAAGTGTTAATGATTTAATTAATGCTTTTTCATTATTTTTAGATAGACAAAAATTAAGCAAACCACTTAATACTAAAATTGTTAAAAGTGGTTATAATGTTGAAGAAAGATGTAGATCAATTAAAAGTATTTTAAAAGAGAAAAAGAAAATAAACTTTGTGGAATTATTTGATATAATAACTAAGGAATACATTGTTGTAACTTTCTTATCGATTTTAGAGTTAGCTAAAAATGCTGAAATAGTCTTAAATCAAGATAAAAACTTTGGGACAATAATGATAGAAATGAAGTGAACTAATGGATAATTTACTTGGTGTGTTAGAAGGAATACTATTTGTTGTTGGCGATGAAGGTATTACTTTAAAAAGTATATGTGAAATATTAGACATCAATATGAATGAAGCCAAAGATCTTTTAATGGAACTTAAAAAAACCTATGAAAATAACAAAAGAGGAATAAGGATAAGTTTTTTAGGTGATGCTTTTAAATTAACAACTAAGAGTGAGCACAAAGAATATTATCATAAAATAGCTGAATGTCCGGATGTTAACAACTTAAGTCAAGCAGCTTTAGAAATTTTAGCTATAATTGCTTATAATCAACCAATTACAAGAGTGGAGGTCGATGAATTAAGAGGTGTTAGTTCATCTCAAATAATTAGAAGACTAGTCGCTAGAGGTTTCTTAAAAGAAGCAGGTAAAGCTACTACACCAGGAAGACCAAATATATATAGAACAACATCATATTTTTTAGATTATTTTGGCTTAGCAACAATTGATGATTTACCAGAAATAGGCCATGAAAAACATACTACTGAAGAAGAAACAGAATTATTTACAAGTATATATAAAGAAAATTAAATAAGTTGTTAAGTAATTAATATAGTCAAACTAATTTATAGAAAATAGTAATGATACTGAAATGTTTGATATAAATGGAGAATCGGTTCAATAGGGATAAATGACAAATATAATGAAACTAACTTAAAAAAAGGAGAAATATTATTATGAACAATGTCAAAGTCTATGGATATACCGATTGGTATTTTGTAAAACCAAAGGTGAAAATTTATAAAGGAGAAGTATTTATTGGAGAAGTCTTATATAGAGATATTTTTGAGTTTGAAATAGAAGAAGATTGCATTATAACCTTTAAATGTGGTATAAGAAGGACTGAAGTAAAAGCATATAATAATAAAGATAATGAAATACAATTAGAATTTGATAGAATTACTGGTCAATTAATAGCGAGTTTTCAAAGTTTAAAACCAGAAAAAGATTTAACAGAAAACAGTACAAACACTTCATATAATCAAAGTTCTAGTCTTGATGATATATCTAAGAAAAACGATATAGGTAAAAATAAAAGCTCTATAATATTAGTTAAAAAATTAATTGATATTATTCTTTCTTGCCCGTGTGATGGAATTGGTAGACGTGCTGGATTCAAAATCCAGTGGTAGTGATACCGTGTCGGTTCGCGCCCGACCATGGGCACCAAAAAGCAATAAATCTCTTAAATAAGAGATTTGTAATTGCTAAAAATTTAAATAATATGCTATAATAACTATTGTAATTGAATATTAGTTTGATTATAAATAAACTATTATTAACCAATGGGAGGGTATAAATGAAAAATAAAAAAACAATAATAATTATTGGAGTTATTCTTTTAATTGTTTTAATTAGTGTCTCTGGTTCTTCTACTAAAACACAATTAACATTAGGAGAATATAAAGGCATTGAAATAGAGGCAACTGAAACAAAAGTAACTAATAAAGATGTGGAAGATGCAATGATGAAATCAATTGCAGAGAAACAAGAACCTGTTAAAGTAACTAAAAGAGATGTGAAAAAAGAAGATATTACTAATATTAATTTTATTGGTAAAGTAGATGGAGTAGCCTTTGAAGGTGGATCTGCAGAAAATGTTGAATTAATAATCGGTTCAGGGACCTTTATTCCAGGATTTGAAGAACAATTAATTGGTATGAAAATAGGTAAGACCAAAGATATAAAGGTCAAGTTCCCAGACTCTTATCCTAACAATCCAGACCTTGAAGGAGTAGAGGCAACATTTACTGTTACATTAAATTCTATTTTTGAAAAGAAAACTCCTGAGAAAGTAACCGATGCAATGATTAAGGAAATATCAACTGCTCACAATTCAGTAAAAGAATATCGTGAATTTATTCGCCAAGGACTTATTGCTGAAGCAGAAAAAAGTGATCAAGAAGTTAAAGAAAATGCAATCTGGCCAAAGATAGTTGACAACACTAAAATTAGTTCTCTATCAAGCAAAAAAATTAACTATTATCAAGATTTATTTCAATTAAACTATGAAAAAACAGCCCAAGCTTATAATGTAACTTTATCTGAGTTTATTACTTCATATATGGGTTCTAATCAAGAAGAATTTAATAAACAAAAAGTAGAAAGTGCGACAAAATCAACAACTGATTATGCGATCGCTGAAGAAATCGCAAAGATAGAAAATATTACCTTAAGTGAAAAAGAATATAAAGACTATATCTCAGCAAATGAATTAGATAGTGAACAACAAAAACAATACGGTGAAAGCATCAAAGATGAACTATTATATAAAAAAGTAATCGATTTTGTTTTAGATAATGCTAAAATAACAATTAAAGAAAAATAAATATTTTAGAGATTAATATCAATCTCTTTTTTTATGCAAAATAATGTGTAAAGATATAATACATTAATTATGGAGATTAAAAATCGTGATATAATTATTATGGTGGTAATATGAAAAGAACACTTAAACCACAAGTTATTCTTGTTTTAACTCTTTTTATAGGCATAATA
>JAAZHN010000103.1 GCA_012510695.1 Mollicutes bacterium | reverse complement strand
TATTATTACAATTATATTACTTATGGTATTTATCAATTATACAGGGATATGGAGGTTTTTTTAATGTTTGCAATTAATGATTTATATGGTTATAAAAATTATAGTTTTTTAAATAAACTATTAGAGGGGGTAATTACTAAATTAAAATTAGATAATGCTATATTTTCAATAGTGTTTGTTGATGATGAGAAAATGAGGGAAATAAATAAAAAATATCGTAATAAAGATGAAACAACTGATGTACTCTCATTTGCATTTGAAGATAATGAAAATATCAAGTATAATGAGTTTAGAGTTTTAGGAGATATTTATATTTCAATACCCAAAATGCAAGCTCAAGCCTTAGAATATGAACATAGTGAAAAAAAAGAGTTAGCTTTTTTAGTCGTTCATGGCTTATTACATTTGCTTGGTTATGATCATATGACTGATCAAGAAGAAAAAGAAATGTTTACTCTACAGGAGGCATTATTAAATGAAAAAATTTAAGAAAAAACAGTTCAAGAGGGAAGAAGTAAAAAAAAGAGGTTTAAAGAGGTTTTTCAATAGTTTTAGTTATTCATTTGCAGGATTAGTCTATGCTTATAAATATGAACAAAGCATGTTTATTCACTTTGTTTTAACTGTTGTTGCAGTAATATTAGGCTTAGTATTAGAAATAAACGCAATTGAATGGTTATTAATTTGTATATCAATGGGAGTAGTATTGGTTATTGAATTATTAAATACATCGATTGAGGCCGTTGTTGATCTTGTTACTTTAGACATCGAACCATTAGCAAAAATTGCTAAAGATACTGGTTCTGCAGCAACTTTTGTTACAGGTTTAATTGCCGCAATAATTGGAGCGATAATATTTATTCCTAAAATAATGGCACTTCTGGAGGTTTTATGAAAGAAAAATTAATTCAATTACTAAATAATAGTTATTCACCATATTCAAAATACCCTGTTAGTTCGATAGTTGTTTGTAATGATGGTACTGAATTTAGTGGTGTAAATGTCGAAAATGCTAATGGAACAAGTATCTGTGCAGAAAGAAATGCTATTCATGCAGCAGTAAGTGCAGGATATAAAAAGGGGGATTTTCAAAAACTTTATTTGATGACTAAAAAATTAAGTGTACCTTGTTTTGCTTGTAGACAAGTTTTATCAGAATTTTTTACTGATCAATTAGAAGTTATTGCTTTAGATATTTTAGGTAACGAGAAAAAATATTTAATAAAAGAATTGTGCCCATATCCTTTTACAGAGGATGATTTAAAATGAAAAGTGGTTTTGTTAGTATTGTTGGTAGACCTAATGTTGGCAAAAGCACTTTAATTAATTCTTTAGTTAATCAAAAAATTGCCATTACTTCCGATAAGGTTCAAACAACAAGAAACATAATTCAAGGAATTTACAATGATGATGAAAGTCAAATAGTTTTTATTGATACCCCAGGTATTCATAAACCAATAAATAAATTAGGTAAATTATTAAATAAAAAAGCTAATAGTAGTATTTTTGATGTTGATTTAGTTTTGTTTTTAATTGATGCTAGTCAAAACATTGGCCCAGGTGATCAGTTTATTATTGAAAGTTTAAAAAACATAAAAGCTCCAGTTATTTTGCTTATTAACAAGATGGACTTAATAACTAAAGAAATGATTTTATTAAAGATTGAAGAATATAAAGACTTATTTAATTTTTCTGAAATAATCCCAGTTTCTGCACTTAAAAATGATAATGTTGACCATTTAATTAAGGTCATAAAAAAATACTTAAAAGATCAAATTAAGTATTTTCCTGATGATATGGTGACTAGCAGTTCAACTAATTTTTTAATTAGTGAATTTGTTCGTGAAAAAATCTTACTTTGTACTGAAGAGGAAGTTCCTCATAGTGTAACTTGCATTACAACTCACTATGAAGAGACGCCAAAAATAGTTAATATAAGTGTTGATATAATTGTTGATAGAGAAGCACTTAAAAAAATAATAATTGGTAAAAATGGTTCAAAATTAAAACAAATAGGTGCCCTTGCAAGAATAGATATTGAAAAAATGTTGGGTAGACAAATTTATTTGCAACTATATGTTAAAACCGTACCAAAATGGCGTGATAAAGAAAGATTACTTAGAGATTTAGGTTTAAAAGATCAATAGGAGGACAACTTGATAAAAAAAATTGAAGGTATTGTTGTAAGTGAAACCTCTTATGGTGAATCTTCAAAAATAATTAATATATTTACAAAAGAGCATGGAATTATTGGTGTGATGGCCAAAGGCGCAAAAAGTTTAAAAAGCAAGTTAAGAAATTATGCCTGTACTTTTACTTACGGATATTTTCATATGTATTATAAAGAAGGTAAACTTTCAACATTAATTGAATGTGAATTAATTAATGAATTTAAGGAAATTAAAACTGATCTTATTTTATTAAGTTATATGACTTATTTAATTGAACTAACAACTCAAATATATAAACAGAATAATGAAAGTCAAATATATGATTATTTAATATCTACTTTACTAAAAATTAACCAGGATTTAGATCCTTTAGTTTTAACAAATATTTTAGAAGTTAAACTATTAGACTATTTAGGAGTTGGTTTAAAGTTAGATGGTTGTGTTAAATGTGGCAATAATAAAAACATTATTACTATAAATGAAAAAAATGGTGGGTTTATTTGTAAAAATTGTTTAACTAAAGAAGTAATTTATTCTGAGAAAGTTATCCAAATGATTAGATTGTATTATTGTAATAAAATCGATT
>JAAZHN010000102.1 GCA_012510695.1 Mollicutes bacterium | reverse complement strand
ATCCAGGAAAGTAACGAGAAAAAACTAATTAAAACTATTCTTGGTTTATAGAACTCATTTTAATTGGTTTATTTTTTATTTCAAATTCGATGACATTTTCATTACTAAGCATTTGATAAATATAGGCACATTTTAGTTCATAGTCTTTAATTAAATTATCATTAATCTTAGAGTTAACTTCAATATTTAAATCTTTTTTTAGAGTGTTTAAATAACTTTGTCCTTTTTTATTAAATCCTAATACTTTTATGTATTGAGGTTTAGTATACATTTGTTTATCATCTTTTTTAAGACCAACTAAAATATGCATCAGCATTCTATTTATACGGTTATAAGTATATCTTTTAGTTTTAATTAAATTTATTAATTCTTCATAACTGTTTGCTTTTAAAGCTGCATCTTTAATTCTTTTTTCAATACCTTCATCAACAGATAAAATGGTGTTTAATTCATCATTAGTTACTATTTGATATTTTAGTAATTTAAAAAGTAAATTTTCATTAATGGTATTAATATATTTTTCAACATTATTTGGAACATATTTATTAATTTTATTATTTTTAGATAGTTTTGCACGAATGTTAGTCGCGGAAATAATTTCTTGGTCTGTTTCTTGATCATGATAATCATTTGTTCTTTTTATTGTAACTGGTTTTATTTTAGATTTATATTTATTAATTGCTTTAATATAAGATACACCAAGTAAGTCATTAGGGTTGTTTAAATCAATCCCTATTGCTTTGTTTAATGCTGTAGGGTAGTTAATACCTTCAGATAAATAATTCTTAACTAAGTCATTAAAATCTTTATTATTTTGTTTTTTTGCAACTGTAGTTAATAAGTCAATATCATTTGATTCACTACCAAAGATTAAATAATCACAACCTAACTTATCTAAAATATAAATTGAAGATTCTGCAAATATATCAGCAGAGTTACTACCAAAAAAGAAAGGAAGTTCAACGACAAGATCAACATTATTTTCTAGAGCTAATTTAGTTTTATTTTCTTTAGAAATAATACTTATTTCACCACGCATTAAAAAATAACCATTTAAGACTAAAATTAATAATGAATCTGGGTACATCTCTTTTATTTTATTAATATGGTATATATGACCATTATGAAAAGGATTATATTCTGTAATTAAACCGATAATTTTCATAATTCACTTCCTTTAAATAAATTATAACAAATATTCTTTACTTTTATAAAATAATAAGTATAATAACCAATTAGAACCAAGGGAGGTATTTCAATGTATTTAAAGTTAAATAAAAGAAAAGAGAAGGAAAACATTGAAATAAAAGGTAAGATAAATATCCCTAAAGGTTTTTTATTGAATACAAAAATTAAGAGCTTAAAGTGTTATACAACCGGTTTATTAAAACCCGATAATGAATTATCTTTAAAAGTAATTGGCGAGATTAAAACTAGTAATATTTATCCATTTGAGTTAGAAATTCATGATAATATTGATAAATATCTCCAAAATGACCAAATTACACTTGATATTAATTTAATTGTGTGGGAAAATATTATATTGGAAATACCCATAAATTTTATGGATGAAACTAGTGGATTATTTTGTGAAATAATTCCCGAGAGTGGAAGGAGTGAATAAAAGTGGCAGTACCATTTAGAAGAACTAGTAAAACTAAAAAAAGAATGAGAAGAACTCATTTAAAGAAAGATGCTCCTAGTTTAACAACTTGTCCAAATTGTAAAGAAACTATTACCCCTCATAGAGCGTGCAGTAACTGTGGTTTTTACAAAGGAAAAGAAGTAATTAAAGTAACTAAAAAAGAAGTTGAAACAAAAGAAAATAATTAAATCGAATTTTTTCGATTTTTTTAATGATGTAAATTAAGTAAATGATGTTATACTTAATAATAAGGAGTGGATAAAATGGAAGAAAAGAAAGTATTCAATAAGATACCTATTAATTGGTTAATTGCTTCGTTAGTTTTTATAATTGCCCTTTTGGTAGGTTATATCATTTTTAAAGGATTAAATAATAAACCAAAGCCTGAAGATGGAGGACCGAGTATTTCAGAAAAAGAAAATAACAATGTTTCGATTGATCTTGATAGTCAAGTAGTTAAGAATTTAATTTACCCAATCGCACTTGAAGTATCATTGTTTCAAAATAATCATTGGGATTATCGTAATTTTAAATTAAGTGATTTTAATAGAAATTATAAAATGCAAAATGTGTTTTTTACTTTAGGACAAGAGAACAAGGACAATGAAAACTACGTTTATACACACTCTAGTGGTTCTGTTCAAAATAAATATCGTCAGATTTTCGGTCCAGATGCAGAGTATAATGATGCTGATGTTGATGATTACACATGTGGTACTTGGGAGTATGATTCTAAAAAACAGGAATATAGTTTTACTGGTGGTTGCGGAATAGAAGGTTGGATACCAACACACGATAGTGTTTATAAAGTCTATAAGGTAGATTCTAGTTCTGATTATTTATATGTTTATCATGACTATTTATTTACATTAAAAGACTTTGAAGATATTTATTATTTCTTTAATAAATATCCTGAAGAAGAAAATAATTATGAATATTCTGGTCATGAAGATGATGAAGACTTGGATTTTAAAACTCATTTTGAAATTTCTAAATCAAAGAATTTAAGAAGTGAATTTGATAAATTGATTCAAGAAAATAAAACTAATAAATATAAATTTACATTTAAAAAGCAATCTGATGGTAAATACTACTTTGAAAGTGGCGAGAATATAAAATAAAAAATATCTTTAAAGATATTTATTTATCTATATATAAATCATCTGAGTAATAATTAGGTTCACAAGTTAGATTTATATCTAGTCCTTTTATAAATTGTAAATCACCATTAGTTAACATGTAAGATGCATGGGCTTCACAGTGAGCTAATTTAT
>JAAZHN010000101.1 GCA_012510695.1 Mollicutes bacterium | reverse complement strand
CTTTATTATCTCTTTAGTAGTACTTAGATATACTAAGAAGATAAAAATAACAACAAGAATTAAAAAGGATTCAAAGATGAAATACTTTGATTATTTAACTAATTTAAAAAACCGTAATTATTTAAATGAAAATATTGAAAAATGGAATCAAAATAATATTTATCCACAAACAATAATAATTTTAGATTTAAATAATATTAAATATATTAATGATACATATGGTCATGAAGAAGGAGATAATCAAATTAAAGCCGCGGCTAATATTTTAATTAAAAATCAATTAGATAATTCAGAAATTATTAGAACAGACGGTAATGAATTTTTAATCTATTTAGTTGAATATAACGATAAACAAATATCTAATTATATCCATAAACTATATAAAGAATTTAAAAGACTTCCATATGAATATGGAGTAGCTTTAGGATATAGTATGATTAATGATGATTTAAAATTGGTTGATGATGCGATTAACGAAGCCTCATTAGATATGCGAACCAATAAAATAAATGGAGTAAAAAATGTGGAAAAGGATTAGTTATTACTTTCGTAGAATCTATGAAATAATTACTACTCAAGAAATAAGGGTTCTTCCTGGACACTTAGCTTATTTTTTTGTGCTTTCGGTCATGCCTACATTAACCTTACTTGGTTATATTTCCTCTATTTTTGGACTTTCAATCGAAGTAATATTTGAGTTTTTTCGTGATGCGTTCTCAGAAGAAACAGCCAATCTACTAGTGCCGATGATCAGTGGTAAGGCAATTGATTTCAAATTAGTAATGTTTATATTAGTAGGTTATGGAGTGGCCTCAAACGGAGCCCATTCAATTATTTTAGCCTCTAATAGAGTATATGGCATCAAAGATGATCATGTGATTAGAAGGAGAGTAAAAGCCTTAATAATGACTTTCTTTATAGTTATGCTCTTCTTATTCTTACTTATAGTCCCTGTATTTGGTTCAACTATTATCAATGTGATTGACAGTTTAAACCCAAATATAAATATAATGCAACAAGTAAAAAGTTTCTTACCATATGTTAAAGGACCATTAACTTGGTTTACAATCTTCTTTTTCATTAAAATTATTTATACCCTAGCACCTGATAAAAGAATTCCTTCAGCTACTGTTAATAAAGGAGCATTTTTTACAACAGTAATGTGGTCTATAGTTACTTATATTTATACATATTATGCAACTCACTTAGCAAATTATGACATCTTCTATGGAGCCCTTGCAAGTATAGTTATGTTAATGATTTGGTTATATTTCTTATCATATATATTAGTAATTGGTATTGTTTTAAACTATGGAGTAGATTATCGATATAATCGAAAATTAGAAAGAGAAAGAGAAAAACAAGAACAATTAGAACTAGAAGAAAAGATTCTAAATAACAAAGAAAAAACTAAAAAAATTAAATAATTAATCATGTGAACTAAGAGCCTTAAAGGTTCTTTTTTTAACAATTTAATAGTATAATTACTATAGTGATAATATGAAAGATAAGAAGTTATTTATAAGTATTATATCTATATTTACAATTATTTCTTTTATAATTGCAGTCTTCTTATAAGTCTAGATTTGAGTTCATTTGATACTTCTAGTGTTACTAACATGGCTAGTATGTTTGCCGGAGAAAGCACAACAGATTGGCATGTGCCAATGAGTTTAAAGAGTATAAATTTATCTAATTTTGATACAAGTAAAGTGACCAATATGACATTTATGTTTTCTAGCTGTAGTAATCTTACGAGTTTAGATTTGTCTAATTTTGATACAAGCAATGTAACGAGTATGTATTCTATGTTTTTAAATTGTAGAGGTTTAACAAGTTTAGATTTAAGTTCATTTAGTACAAGTAATGTTACTGACATGGCAAATATGTTTTATAATTGTCGAAGTCTAACAAATTTAGATTTAAGTTCATTTAATACAAGTAATGTTACCGAAATGGCAAATATGTTTTCAATTTGCGTTGCTTTAACCAATCTAAATCTACGCAATGCAACATTTCTGCCAACGGTATCATCTTATAAAATGTTTGAATATTCAACCTCAGGAATAAATATCATAGTAAAAGATGTGGAGTCTCAAACATTTATAAACAATAGATTAAGTAATGCAGGCATAACTGGTAATGTAACAATATATGTTCCATAATTTTATCTATCAATTGTTATAAGTATTTGTTATAATTTGTTTAGGTGAATAACAATGGAGTCTCCAACTAAACGTTTGTTTTTTAATTATTTTTTTATTTTCTTTTATTTAGAGTTATTATTTAAAATAGTTATCTTTGGTTTTAGGAGTGTATTTACGTTTGATACTGTGATAATGATTATATTTATATTACCTATTTCAATGTTTTTTACTCTGATTAGTAAGGTGTTTAAAGCAAAAATAAATATTTTTTTAGTTAGTATATTTACTTTTATTATTTGTTTTTGGTATGGAATTGAATTATTTATTAAAAGAATATTCAATTCTTTTTTTTCTATTTCTTCATTAAGTATTGCTGGTCAAGTCGCGGATTTTAAAAAAGAAGCAATAAGTATCTTACTAGGTGATTGGTGGTTAGTCCTTTTACTTCTTGTACCTTTTATATATATTTTAATTATGAATAAAAAGATCGATTTATTTAGATATCATAGAATAGATTTTTTGAAAAATGGTTTAGTATTCCTAGCAATGATCTTGGTTTTCTTTTTAGTATCATTTTTTACTAAGTCTATTCATCAAACTCATAAATTATTTTATTATGAAGTTAATAATGATTTAAATCTTGAAAAAATAGGTGTCAGTGCGGGTACTTACTTAGAAGTTAAAAGAATGTTTATCCCTTTATAAGAAAAAATTGTTGTTATTAAGCCAAAAGATAAACCATCTAGCAGTAAGAAGGAAGAACCAGAAGAGATTGTTTACAAACCAAATGTTTTAGATATTGATTTTACTACAATGATTGATAATGAGAAAAGTAAAACCTTAAAAGGAATGCATGAATACTTCTATAATGATGAAGGAACATTAAAAAATGAATATACAGGTATATTTAAGGGAAAAAATTTAATTTATATAGTCGCGGAGAGTTTTAGTGATATTGCAGTTTCAGAAAAATTAACCCCAACTTTATATAAATTAACAAGTGAGTCTTTTGTTTTTGAAAACTTTTATACTCCAGTTAATTCAAGTACTATAGGGGGAGAGTTTCAAGCAATAACCGGTTATTTTGCAGATCTTTCTGTATTAGGCAAACAATGGAAAACAGGAACGACAAAAAATTCATTTGGGTTAGCTCACAAATTTAAAGAAGTTAACTATAATACATATGCATTTCATAATCACACATATACATTTCAAAGTCGTCATGTTTATTTAAAGAGTTTAGGTTTTAATAATTATATGGGTTGTAGAAATGGTATGGAAAAATTAATTAACTGTAATATTTGGCCTAAAAGTGATCTTGAGTTATTTGATAAAACTGTAGATAAATATGCAAATAATGGGCCATTTATGACTTATTATATGACTAACTCAGGTCATATGAAGTATGAAAATACTTGGATGTATAAAAAATATAAAGATATTGTTGGTAATTTGCCATATAACTTAAAAGTAAAAGGTTATTTAGCAACTGCAGTTGAATTAGATAAAGCTATGGAAAAATTATTAGAAAAATTAAAAGAAAATAATATTTTAGATGAAACAGTGATTGTTTTAGTTTCTGATCATTATCCATATGATTTGAAGTTAGATGAAGTAAATTCAGTTAATAAAACTAATAAGGATGAAATAATTGAACAAAATAGAAATAAATTAATTATTTGGAATAGTAAAATGGATAAAAAAGTAATTACAAAGGTTGCTAATCAAATTGATGTAATTCCAACTGTTTATAATTTATTTGGAATTAAATATGATTCAAGATTATTAATGGGGAAAGATATATTAAGTACTGAACCAGGTTTAGTTTTCTTTAAAGATCGTAGTTGGGTTAGTGATTATGGTAAATATTATTCTAAAACTAAAAAGTTTGTTCCTAACTCAGAAAAACAAATTCCTGAGGATTATGTTAAAATAGTTAATGGAATTGTTAGAAATAGAATTAATATGAGTAGATTAGTATTTGAACAAAATTATTATGCAAAATTGAGGTGATGTCTAATGTGTGGAATAGTTGGAATAGTTAGTAAAAGTAAAAATAAAGAAAAAGAATTAAAGATGATGATGGATAAAATACGTCATCGTGGACCTGATGGAGATGGTAATTACATTGATGAAGACTTTGCCTTAGGACACTTAAGATTATCTATAATTGATCTTAAAACGGGTGCTCAGCCGATGATTAGTCAAAATAAAAACTTTGTTATTGTTTTTAATGGAGAAATATATAATTATTTAGAATTAAAAAGTGAATTAGAAGATTTAGGTTATAAATTTAAAACTAAAAGTGATACAGAAGTATTATTAACTATGTTTGAAGAATATGGTGAAAAAATGTTACCTAAATTAAGAGGAATGTTTGCTTTTGTAATATATGATAAATTTAGAAAAGAATTATTCGGGGCAAGAGATCATTTTGGGATTAAACCATTATATTACTATGAGACTGATGATGTATTTTTATTTGCTTCAGAGATTAAAGCATTTATGGATCATCCTAAATTTAAAAAAGAATTAAATGAAAAAGTATTACCATTATACTAATCATTTAATTATTCCCCAACAGAAGAAACTTTTTTTAAAGATGTTAAAAAGTTAGAACCAGGAAGATTTTTTAAATATAGTGATGGGGTTTTACAAATAAATAGATATTTTAAAATAACCTTTGAGGAAACTAATAAGCCATCTCAAAAACAAGTTAAAGATATAGATGATGTAATAAAAAATTCAGTTAATAAATATTTGATTAGTGATGTTGAAGTTGGTTCATTTTTAAGTAGTGGGATTGATTCATCATATATAGTTTCTTTAGCCAAACCTAAGAAAACTTATACAATTGGTTATGAAATCTCTAAGTATGATGAAACTAACTATGCTAAAGAACTAGCAGATATTTTAAAATTAGAAAATAAAACTCATATTATTACTAAAGAAGAATACTTTAAAGAAGTACCAAATATTTTATATCATTTAGATGAACCATTATCTGATCCAGCAGCAGTTAGTTTATATTTTGTTTCTAAATTAGCTAGTAAAGATGTCAAAGTTGTTTTATCAGGAGAAGGTGCGGATGAATTATTTGGGGGATATAATTATTATAGAGAAGTAGTAGACATGGCATTTTATAACAAAGTTCCTTACTTTATCAGAAGACCAATTGGCCTTTTAGCGTCTTTATTTGGTGAAAGAAGAGGATTTAATTTTTTAGTTAGACGAGGTCAAAAATTAGAAGATAATTATATAGGCGTTACTAAAGTATTTAGTGAAAAAGAAAGAAAAAAAATCTTGCTTAATACGGATAATATAATTAAAAATAAAGAAATAACTAAACATATATATGAAGAACAAGCAGGCCAAAATGACGTTATTAAGATGCAAGCAATCGATATTAATTTTTGGTTAATTAAAGATATCTTACAAAAAGCTGATAAAATGACAATGGCTTCTTCGATAGAAGGTAGAGTGCCATTTACTGATATCGAAGTATTTAATGTTGCTAGAACCTTAAATTTTGATGCTAAAGTAACAAAAGAAAATACTAAAGTAGCTTTAAGAGAAGCAGCTAAAAAATATATTCCAACTGAAGCTTATAATAAGAAAAAACTTGGTTTTCCAGTCCCTTTAAGAGAGTGGATGAAAGAAAAAGACATTTATGATAAAATAAAGGTAGATTTCAACGGTGAGGTTGCTAAAAAGTTTTTCAAACTAGAACAAATTAATAAAATATTAGATGACCATTACTTAGGAAAAAAAGATAATTATAAAAAAGTATGGACTATTTATTGTTTTATTATTTGGTATAAACAATATTTTTAGAAAGGTTGATAAAATGAACAAAACATTATTAATAATGGCAGCAGGCATGGGAAGTAGATTTGGTGGATTAAAACAAATTGAACCTATCGGACCTAATGGAGAATTCTTAATCGATTATTCTATTTATGATGCGATTAAGGCAGGATTTACAAAAGTAGTTTTTATTATTAAAGAAGAAAACTATGATGTATTTAAAGAAACAATTGGAGCAAGAATTGATGATAAAATTCCAGTTGAATATGTATTTCAAAAATTAACTGATTTACCAGAAGGGATAAGTTTACCAGAAGGTAGAGAAAAACCTTGGGGTACAGGACATGCAATTATGAGTGCAAAAAACAATATAAAAGAACCATTCGCAGTTATCAATGCTGATGATTTCTATGGCAGAGACTCATATATGATTCTAGCAGATCACTTAGATAATAATCCAAATAGTTGGGTAAATATCGGTTACATGGCTACAAATACATTGAGTGAATATGGACCAGCTAAAAGAGGAGTATGTAATCAAGATGGTGATAACTTAGTAAGTATTACTGAAAGTTCAGTTGAAAGAAAAGATGGAATTATTACAGCATCACCACTTAATGGAGATAATCCTTTTACTATTTCAGATGATACATTAGTGTCAATGAATATGTTTGGTTTTACTCCTGATTTATTTGAAATCTTAGATCGTGACTTTGTTAAATTCTTTGAAATAAACAAAGACCCACTAAAAGGAGAATTCTTAATCCCTGATATAGTCGCAAGATGTGTTGAAAATAAAGAAAAAGAAGTTAAACTTAAAAAAACTACCGCTAAGTGGTTAGGAATGACTTATAAAGAAGATAAAGATATGGTCATCAAAGAAATAAAACAATTAATTGACAATGGTAAATATCCAAATAATTTATGGGACTAGAAACAGTCCTTTTTATATGTCAAATAAAGTAAATAAAAAATGAAAAAACAAACAAAATATGTTAAACTTAATATAGTGATAATATGAAAGATAAGAGATTATTTATTACAATTGTTAGTATATTTACAATTATATCTTTTATAATTGGTGTTTCATATGCCTATTTTACTACTCAAGTAGTAGGTAATGATACAGCTAGTACCCAAAATATTAAAACAGGAACCCTTAGAATAAATTATACAGGTACTGATACATTAGATATGAATAATACGGAGCCACCTGATACAAAAAGTATGACATTTACAGTAACAAATAGTGGAACATTACCAG
>JAAZHN010000100.1 GCA_012510695.1 Mollicutes bacterium | reverse complement strand
ACTGGTTCAGCTGGTGTTAACTCTACTTGTGGTGTTTGATCCATCACTGGTTCAGCTGGTGTTAACTCTACTTGTGGTGTTTGATCCATCACTGGTTCAGCTGGTGTTAACTCTACTTGTGGTGTTTGATCCATTACTGGTTCAGTTTGAGGCTCTTCCATCTCAAGCGGTTTATCTGTAACTACTTCAGTTCCACACACTGGACAAACTAGTTGATCTTCTGTCAAACTAAAATTACATGTTTTACAATTCATAAATTATTCTCCTAATCACTATTCATAACCCCTTATCTTAAATAAATTATATCATAATAATTGGTAATTGCAATTTAAAATTTTTTTCTTCTGACAATAAAAAAAGTAAGATTTCTCTTACTTAAAATCTTCCACCACCAGAGCCGCCTCCACCGAAGCCTCCACCTCCAAATGATGAACCACCACCAAAGCCTCCTGAACTGGATGCTTTTGATGCCGCGACTTGTGAAGCAGTTAATGATGCCGCTCTTACTGCACTTGTTACTGAAGAATTAACAATGTTATTAATCATCATATAATCAAGCATTGAGTAACGACCAAATGTTGTATTTTGATCTAGTTGCATTTCTTTAATCTTGACATTCATCGTTCTTTGGACCTTATGGGCTAATCCAAATACTGTTGCGTAAACTAAGTATCTTTCCCATAAAATAATTTCTGGTAAATCTTTATCATTAAATGAACCAAAATCATTTAAGAAATTTCTAAATGCTTTCCAACGAACATAATGTTCATTCCCTCTTTCAGTTCTTTTTTTAGCAATTAATAAATAAATTATTAAGACTACATTGATTCCAATTAAAATATATAAATAATTTGGATCACCAATATTGTTTGCTTGATAATAAAAATAAAAACCACCTAAAATAACTAATGCAAAGAAAATTAATACTAAATTAATTCGGCTATGGTCCCAAAATTTTTGTTCTTCTCCAGCCATTGATACAAAGTTTTTCCAAGAATTATAATTGTTTGTAAAACTTGAATAAGTTTTAGTACTTTTTGCATAATCTTTTAAATCTACATCGGTGAACTTTTGTCCGTTACCTACCTCATTAAATAAGAAATACATCAATTGATTTTCAGCTATATCGTCACTTTCTTCTAACTTTGTAAATACATATAAATCTTTATTTCTTTTCCCTGGAGTTTTTTCTACTGCTATTTTTTTCTTATAAATGAGATTCATTATCGAGGCACTCATCGCATTAGGAGTAATTGATTTATTAAATAAATAATCGATTACTTCTACATTATAATCTTCAATAAATTCACGGTAATATTTACCATAAAATGTTGATTTTCTTTCACGATCATGCTTCAAGAAATAATATATAGCACTCGCACAAACAAAAGCTATATCAGCAAAAAATAATAATTTAATAATTCTCATTTTACCTTTTGCTTCTTCTCGCATTTTATTTGCTATATTAGCTCTTTCTTCTTCAAATTTTAATATTCTTTCAAGCCCCATTACATTACTTTTTTTAACAGCATAAGGCACTAAACTTTTATCAAAAACAACTCTAACATCGATTGCTTGATTTGGATCAACATTAGGATATGTTGCCTCAACTTGTTTTCGATTAACTATTTTATTACTTCCAGTTAATGGTCCGTGAGAAAACACTCTTAATTCTTTAGAATTATTTGGTAAATTAATTACGATAATTAACTCACTAATTTTTTCTTTATAGTCTGAGCTAATAAAATCCCAAGCAATTTCTGCAACATCATCATGAACTAAAACTACATCTTTAATTGTATAAGTAATTAAACTTCCTTGTTTATATGATGATGGTTGATAGATTCTATACTCATTAAAACTTTCTGTATATACCCCATATTCACCATTAAAAGCTGTTCGCTCTTTCCTAAACTCTACCCTTTTACTGTCATTAATAAGATTGAAACTTGGTGTTGAATAATCAACTGCATAGACCTTCACATTGGTAATAGAAGTTCCATTATATAGATGATTACCACCAAAGTCAGCATCAGAATTACTAAATGTTTTTAAGACTGGATTTCTATAACTAAGTTTAGTTTCAATACCATTATATGTTCCGGATAATATTTTTAGTTCTTTAACAGCCATATCACCATTACTTAATATATTGGCTTCGATATAATACTTCTCAGTTCCTGCTGCATATCCAAGCACAGGAAAACAAATTAATAACAATAAGAAAAAAATTGTTTTTTTCATTTTCCCCTCCTTAAAAAAGCTTACAAATGTAAGCTTAAAATTTAACTTGAACATTTTCGCGTTGTGCTTCTTCGATTTCAAAAAATGCTGCTGCTTTGAATTTGAACATTCCCGCGATAATATTTGAAGGAAACATTTCAACTTTATTGTTATACATTAAGACTGTATCATTGTAAAATTGACGAGCTGCTGCAATTTTGTCTTCAGTTTCACTTAATTGACCTTGTAGATCTAAAAATGATTGATTTGCTTTTAAGTCTGGATAACTTTCTGCTAAAGCAAATAGCTTATTTAATGCTCCTGTTAACTGGTTATTTGATGCAATTTCTTCT
This sequence comes from Mollicutes bacterium, assembly GCA_012510695.1. Lineage (GTDB taxonomy): Bacteria > Bacillota_I > Bacilli_A > RF39 > UBA660 > JAAZHN01. The sequence continues at coordinate 6,645 of JAAZHN010000100.1, read as the reverse complement.
TCAGGTGTTTGAGCGCTTAAGAAAGTATTTCTTGCTTGAATAACCGCTTCTAATGTTTCTTTTTCATGTTTAGCATAACCTTTTACAGTTTCAACTAAATTAGGGATTAAATCAAATCTTCTTTTTAATTGAACATCAATCTGTGCCCATTGATCTCTCACCCTATTTCTAAGAGCAACTAGTTTATTATATGTTGCGGCTACATAACCAGCAATTAAAACTATTACTCCAATTACAATTCCCCATACTCCAATTTTTGGCATTCTTATTCCTCCTTTATATTTATAATGTAACATATTAAAAAAAGTTTTACTATTACTTTTTAATAAAACTTAATATTTTTTCCGAAGTTTCTTTATTTAACTCTTCTCTAATCCACCAATGATTGGCTCTGGGAATAATCATCAATTCTTTATTTTCATTATCTAACTCTTCATAGATTTCTTTGATTTTTTTCGTAGAAACAATATAATCATCTTCTCCTTGTAATATTAAGATGGGACAATTAAGTTCATATATCGAGTTTCTTTCTTCTTTAAGCAACTCTTTAAATTCCCTAAATGCAGAGATTGGTAATTTTGCTGGCTTAGGTTCTTTTTGTTTTTTATCTATTTGCTTAATTGCTTTAATAAGTTGTTTAAGACTAGCAAGTATTTTTAATTCACCATTTTTATTAACTAAATATTCAATAGAAGGATCAATTAAAATAATCTTTTTTATATATGGTTGATTATTTAGAGCTAAATTAATTCCTAAGACTCCACCTAAACTATGACCAATTACGATTACTTCTTGATGATTAGGAAGTATACAATCAAGATTATTTTGGCAATCATTTAACCAATCTTTTCTTGTTATCTTCTTAACTTGGTTTTTATGACCATGTAAATAAAATGAAAATGTTTGGTAATTATTTATATTAAGCAGTTCTTCTATTAAATTCCTCTGGATTACCCATAAATCCATGGATAAATAATATTACTGGTTTATTCATATTTACCTCAAATTAAAACCCTATTAAGGGTTTATTAATTATATTTGAATTAATTCTGTTTCTTTTTCTTTCATCATCTCATCGACAATTTTATTAAATTTATCGATAGTGTTTTGAATACTTTTTAGTAATCTTTCTTCTTCATCTTCAGGATATTCTTCTTTTTTAATTAAATTGTTAATCTCTTGACGAACATTTCTTAAACCAACCTTTGCTTCTTCAGCATAAGTCTTAGAAAGTTTTACATATTCTTTTCTTCTTTCTTCATTTAATTCTGGTACAGTTAAAATAACTATTTCACCATTATTAGTTGGAGTAATCCCGATATTGGCTTCATTAATAGCTCTTTCAATATCTTTAAGTGCACCTCGATCAAATGGCTTAACAAATAGTTGTCTAGCTTCTGGTACGGTAATGTTCGCTAAAGAAGTAATAGGGGTTTTAACACCATAATATTCTACTTCAATTCCATTTACCATTCCTGGATTAGCTCTTCCAGCACGAACAGTTAAAAACTTGTTTTCAAGATTTTCAATAACTTTTTCCATTTTCATTTCTGCATCTAATTCATAATCCATTTTATCACCTTCCATTTTTATAATACTATATTTCTTAAAAAAATGATAGATATACAAAAAACGTGTTAAAATAAATAATATAAGGTGAGTGATATTGTGATTTCTGCATGTAATAGGTGTAATAGTAAAGTTAAGGAAGATGATGTTGTTTGTATTAGTTGTGGAATTATTTAAAAGAAATACCCAAGACACAAAAAGAATGGAACGAAGCTAAAAAAAACAACAGCGATTATTATGTAAATGCAAATAATATAAAAGATCAAACAAATGAAATAAATTATGCTCCTGTAAAAAGAAATCAAAATTATAACTTCATTGGTTTTATTAAAGGTTTTGTAACCCTAGTATTCATAATTGGAGGCTTAGGGTTTATAGTCAAATTTCTACTTTTTAATAATTCAGCTAAAGCTGCTGGTCTTGAAATATGTAATGGTCTTTTTGTTAAACCGAATTATAAAGTTGTTAAGAAATATACACCAGATAAAAGCAAATTTGCTTATTCTGAAGAGGTATTTAAAAGTTATTACAAGAGGTCCAGTAATTTTATATATGAAGATGGTCTATTGAAAGGCTTAACTTGCTCATTTGTATCAACAGAAAAAAATACAAACTCAAAAACTCAGGCTCAATATGAAGCAGACTATAATATTAAAATTACTAGAGTTGAAAATGTAAAAATTAAAATAACAAATTATAATTATGTAAAAATGCGAACTGTGGACACTATGTTTATCATGGGTAAAAGCCAAGGTAAATGGGTAATATTAGATTTTGTCGTATATTAAAAAAAGAGATAGAAAATAAAATTCTATCTCTTTTTAATTATTACAATCAGTACATATTGGTGAGAAATCTTTAAAAGCATTTTTTAGTTTATTTTTAAAATCTTCTACTTTTTCATCTGTCCAATATTCTTCTGTTGGGTTTTCTACTGTTGAGAAAATCGTTGCAGTTTCATTATCATTAAATACTATTTTACCATCTTTAACAACTGTTAAATTTGGCACATATATTCTTCTTTCATTGTTATCATTAATCGGTAACATATCACCTAATATTTTAACTGTTTGTTGATAATCTGGTGAAAGATTATTACGATCATGATAGATATCATAATAATAGATTTTGTCTATTTGCATTTCCTTGGCAACTTCATTTACATATTGAACATATGATTGACACCAAATACATGCTGGAAAGCCTAAAAATATTATGCCACTTTCTTTTGTTAGTATTTGATTAATTTCTTTTAATCTTTTATAAACAAAGACATTGTCTTTTCCTACATTAGGATATACTTCTGAAAATTTCTCTGATTCTTGCCTCTGTGCTTTTGGCCAATTATAATTACCAAGCAGTATAAAGGCCACTAACATCGAAACTCCTAGTAAGATTTGAACAACGCCTTTAAGGCTATTATTTTGCCCCTTCATGTTACTCACCTTTTATTTGGCTCATAACTTCACTAGCAAAGTCATCAGATCTTTTTTCCATTCCTTCGCCAACTTCAAAACGAATCATTTGCAATAATTTTGCATTATTGTTATTTAAATAAGTCTTAACATCGATATCCCCATCTTTGATAAAAGCTTGTTCAACTAAAACAATTTCTTTAAAGAATTTTTTTATTCTTCCTTCTACCATTTTAGTTGCTATTTCTTCAGATTTTCCTTCATTCATAGATTGTTCTTTTAAAACTTCTCTTTCACGAGCAACTACTTCTTCTGGAACATCTTCAATTAATACATATTGTGGTTTCATAGCTGCAGATTGCATTGCAACATCTTTAGCGACTTCTTCATTTCCACCTTCAACTAGAGTTAGAACCGCTATTTTACCACCATTATGTAAATATTCACCAAAATGTTGGTCAGTTTCTTTTTCTAAGACACTAATTCTTCTTAAAGATAGTTTTTCTCCTATTTTTGCAGTCTTAGCAACAATTAAATCATTAATTGTACCTTCTTCGTAAGATAATTCTAAAGCATCTTCTACCGAGTTTGCTTTACTATCCAAGATTACTCCACCGATAGTATCAATCATTTCAACAAACTCTTCATTTTTACTAACAAAGTCTGTTTCAGCATTCACTTCAACAACAACTGCTTTATTATCTTTAATGAATATTTTAGCTAAACCTTCAGCAGCAATACGACTTGACTTTTTAGTCGCAGTTGCAAAACCTTTTTCTCTTAGCCAATCCATAGCTTCTTCTATATTTCCATTAGTTTTTTCTAAAGCAGATTTACAATCAAGCATACCTGCTCCAGACATTTCTCTAAGTTCTTTAATTAAGCCAGCACTTATCATAATATCCCTCCTTAGTTATTGATTAAGTCTATTAATTCATCTTTCTTTAATGTACTGTATCCTTTTAAACCTTTTTCTTTAGCAATAGCTTTTAATTCAACAAGAGTCTTACTTGTTAAATCTTCTTTTTTAGTAGTTTCTTTCTTAACAACCGGTTTTTTTTCTTCAACTTTTTCTTCAGCAACTTCTTCTACTACTTTTTCTTCTACTACTTTTTCTTCAACTACTTCTTCTACTACTTCTTCTACTGCTTCTTCTTTTTTAGGTTTTACTTCTGGTACAACTTCTTTAGGTTCACGATTATCTTTTTTCTTTTCATCTTCTGAAACATAATCAACTAATTCTAAACCTTTCGCTTCACAAATTGCATTAGCAAGTACACCAAATATAACTTTAACAGAACGTACTGCATCATCATTAGCTGGTATAACAAAATCAACATCATCAGGATCACAATTTGTATCAACAATTCCAAATACTGGAATATTTAATTTTCTTGCTTCTCTAATCGCATTTATTTCTTTTTTAGGATCAACCACGATCATTCCTTGAGGTAATTTATCCATTTCTCTAATTCCTGATAAAACACGATTTAATTTATCATATTCTTTTTTAATTAATATTACTTCTTTTTTTGGTAATAATTCGAAAGTTCCTTCACTTTCCATTTTTTCAATTTCTTCTAAACGTTTAATACGTCTACGAATAGTTCTAAAGTTAGTAAGAGTTCCTCCTAACCATCTTTCAGTTACATAGTAACTATTAGAACGTGTAGCTTCTTCTACAGTAACTTCATTTGCTTGTTTTTTTGTACCAACAAAGATAAAGTTTCCTTCGTTTTCTGCTATTTTTTTGATTTCAGCATAAGCTTCCTCAATTTTTTGTGCGGTTTTCTTTAAATCGATAATATAAATATTATCTCTTGCCGCGAAGATGTATTCCTTCATTTTCGGATTCCATCTGTTTGTTTGGTGTCCAAAGTGAACACCTGCTTCTAATAAATAACTCATAGAAACAACTGCCATATTTATCATCCTTTCGTTTTTAACATCCAAGTAAGTCTTCTTTAGTAATCAACCAATTGGCCACTGGACGACTAAATCATTACTTGTGTCTATTTGGTTTAAAAACCATTACTATTTTACCAATTTATCTAAGTAAATACAAGCAATAATTGAAATATTGTTTAATTAAAAACAAAAAAAGTAAACATTTTAGTTTACTTATTTAATTCTTTAATCAAATCAGCTTTTTTCATTGTTGAATAGCCTGTAAGGTTTTTAGCTTTGGCCATTTCTTTTAATTCTGCGACTGTTTTTGAATTTAAATCTTCTTTAGTTTCTTTTTTCGGTTTATCTTCTTTAGCTGGTTTTACTTCTTCTTTTTTAACTTCTTGTTTTTCTTCAGTCTTTTTAACAACTGGTTTTACTTCTTCTTTTTTAGTTTCAACTTTAACATCTTCTTTTTTAACTTTACCAGTTAGACCATCTTTAGCCATTCTTACTAATTCACTAAATGCTTTTGGATTAGAAACTGCTAATTCTGCTAACATCTTACGATTGATTTCTACACCAGCTTTATTTAAACCATTGATGAATCTTGAATAACTAATATCGTTTTGTTCACAAGCTGCATTGATACGAATAATCCATAATCTACGGAAGTTTCTTTTATTTTGTTTACGATCACGGTATGCATAAGTTCCTGAATGGAATAATTGTTCTTGAGCTGTCTTATATAGACGATGTTTGCTACCAAAGTAACCTTTTGCTTGTTTTAATACTTTTCTACGTCTTGTTTTAGCAACAGGACCACGTTTTACTCTTGCCATATCATTACTACCTCCTAGATAACAGACTTAATTCTGTCAACTTCTCCTTTAGCTAATTTTCCTAAATTTCTTCTTTGGCGTACTGCTTTTCCACTGTCTTTACCAGTTTTATGGTTTCCGCCTGATTTTTTATAAGTTATTGTGCCACTAGGTCTTTTTTTGAATACTTTTGAACTAGCTTTATGTGTTTTTTGTTTTGGCATATTAATTCTTCCCTTCTATTTTTTTGGTGCTAATAGCATATGCAATCTTCTACCCTCTAATTTAGGTTCAGTTTCCACGATTGCAACTTCACTTAATGATTCAATAAAACGATTCATTACTTCAATTCCCAATTCTGGATGCGCATTTTGACGCCCTTTAAATAACAAAGAAACTTTAATTTTATGACCTTTTTGAAGATATTCTTCAACTCTTTTTCTTCTTACTTCTAAATCTCCTTTATCAATTGTTACTGATAATTGAAATTCTTTAATTGCCTTATTAGTTTCTCTTTGCTTTTTTAATGCTTCTTTTTGCTTTTTTTGTCTTTCATAACGATAACGATTATAATCCATAATCTTGCCTACAGGTGGCTTGGCATCAGGACTCATAAGTACTAAATCCAATCCAGCATAAGAAGCCAAAGTTAAAGCATCATCTAACTTTTTAACTCCCATTTGTTCCCCATTAGGACCAATTACCATTAATTCCGGTACTCTAATTTTTTCATTAATGAATAGTTCATCTTTCGCGCTTGCTATACAAACACACCTCCACATAATTAAAAAAGTGACTACTTCCGTATCCACTTTAAAAATCAAATAATAAATATTTGGCTTAAACCCATGAACACTTATTCATCAGGTGGATGTGGATACATCGCTTTCCTTTTTAATAACAAATTGATTATACATACTATATATTGATTTGTCAAATTATTTTAATTAATT
>JAAZHN010000099.1 GCA_012510695.1 Mollicutes bacterium | reverse complement strand
TCTTTTAGAATCATTATTATCAATTAAATTTTGAAGTTCAGAATCATATTTTGTATATTTTAAAATATTAAATTCAATGCTTTTTCCAAATAAAAATTTAACAATGATTCTTTCCACTGTTCTTTGAATTTCTAAATCATCATCGATTATAATAAACTCAACCATACTGTCACCTCACTATGTTAACTTTTAGTTATCATAGCACGATTAACAATTATAAACAATACTTAATTATCTGACTAGACTCTAAAAAAGTAATTATGAATGTTCCAACTAAGTATCCAAATGAGATTGCCAAGATGATTGCTAATATTCTTGCTTCCCATATATGATTTTTTTTAATTATTGGATCAAAGTTTATGCCTGTCAAAGCAAAGGTACTTACTAATATACTAATTGTATAAATAATCACATTTATCATTATTTTTCCTCATATGAAGATATTTTATCTATTCTTCTTTGATATCTAGGGACAAGTTCATAATCTGTTGTTAAATATGCCTCGATAATGTCTTTTAACTCTGCAATAGGTTTACTAGAATTTAAGGCAATTACATTTGAATTATTGTCTTTTTTAGACAGCTTTGCATCTTCAATATTGTCAACTTTTGCACATCTAATTCCTTTAACTTTATTGGCAGCGATAGAAACTCCTATTCCGCTTCCACACATCGTTATTCCATAATCAAGTTCTCCCTTAGCAACTGCTTCACTTACTTTAATTGCATAATCTGGATAATCATCTTCTTGATCGAATACATCATTGCCAAAATCAGTAATATCATATTTTTCCTTCAATAAATCTATTAATTTTTGTTTTTTTTCATAACCACGATGGTCACTTGAAATGCCTATTTTCATATTATCACCAACCTAATTATAAGTTACTTATAAAAAAACTGCAATTGTTTGCAGTCTTATTTACCAAGATTGTATTTTTTATTGAATTTTTCAACTTTTCCAGTTTTCTTTGATTTACCTTGAGTTCCTGTATAGAACGGATGACATTCACTACATACCTCTATGTTCATTGTTTCTTTTGTTGACATTGTAGTAAATTCATTACCACAAGCACAGATAACTTTGCATTCTTTTTGTTCTGGATGAATATTTGCTTTCATGTTTTTGCTCCTTCCGCCATGACTTATAACAGTCATAGTAATTTCGTTCTTGTCAATTATATCATAAGAAAACGATAAATCAACTGCTTTAGCATGTTTTTTAAACCTTTTCCTCAATTATTATCTTTGCACCAACTTGTTGCAATTTTTCAACTATATTTTCATAACCTCTTAAGATATGTTCTATTTCTTCAATAGTTGTTTTGCCATTTGCAACTAAGGCAGCACATATCATTGAAGCTCCCGCTCTTAAATCAGTTGATGAAACATCAGTTCCATTTAATTGTGTTTTTCCTTTTACTATTAAGTTTTGTCCAGATGGAGAAATATTAGCACCCATTTTATTTAAATATGGAACATGCCCCTGTCTATTTTCAAATATAGTTTCTTCAAATAAAGATGTACCATTACACTGAGTTAATAAAACACTTACAGGTTGACCAAGATCTGTAGGAAAACCTGGATAAACAAGAGTTTTTATGTTAACTGCCTTTAAATTTTCTCCCTTTGATATTTTTACAGAATTTCCAAGTATAGTAAAATTAACGCCCATTTCTTTTAATTTGGATAATAGTGCATCTAAATGTTCTTTAATTACACCTTCTATTACTAAATCTTTACCCGCTAGAGCTCCAATAATAATATATGTTCCGGCTTCAATTCTATCGGGTATATTTTCCACAATACCATTTGATAAAGAAGTGACACCTTCAATTTTTATTGTACTTGTTCCAGCGCCTGTTATTTTTGCCCCCATATTATTTAAAAATGTAGCAACATTAACTATTTCTGGTTCTTTTGCTGCATTCTCAATAATTGTTATGCCCTTTGCCTTAGTTGAGGCAATCATTAAATTTATTGTGGCTCCAACACTAGCAAAATCTAAATAAATATTAGCACCAATTAATTCTTCAGCCTCAATCAAATATTTGTTTCCCTGAGTAGTTACTTTTGCACCTAACTTTTCAAACCCTTTTAAATGAATATCTATCGGCCTTGAACCAATATTACATCCTCCAGGGAAAAACATTTCAACCTTTTTAAACTTAGCTAAGATACTACCCATAAAATAATATGATGCTCTGAGTTTACATGCTTCTTGTTCTTCAATTACTTTATTTTCTAAATTTTTAGAATTAATAACTAAAGTATCATCCATAAACTTAATTTCACATCCCAGCAACTCTAAAATATGAATTAAATTATGAGTATCAGAAATTGAAGGTACATTATAAATAGTAGAGAAGTCATCAGATAAAATTGCTGCTGGCAACAGTGCAACAGCGCTGTTTTTTGCTCCACTAATTTTTATGTTTCCTGTTAAAAGATTTCCACCTTCAACAATAAATTTTTTCATTATATATCACTATCCTTTATTGTTTGAACCTAATAAATGAATTTTTTGAGTTGCGACATCTCTAATAGCTGCTGCACCTGAAGAAATTATTTTACGAGGATCATATTCATTAGGATTTTTGTTAATAAAATCACGAATAGCTTCATTCCAAGCAACCTGAAATTCTGTATTAATATTTATTTTACAAATACCTAAACGTATACTTTTTCTTATTATTTCATCACTTAAACCAGTACCGCCATGTAAAACAAGGGGAGTGTTTACTGCATTAAAAATTTGATTCATTAAATCAAATTGAATATCTGGTTTACTTTTATATAAACCATGAACACTACCTAGTGAAGGAGCAAGTAAATCTATGTTAACATTTTTGATAAATTCGATAGCATCATCTAATTTTGTAAACTGTAAATTCCCCGTTACTTCATCTTCAGTTCCACCAATAGTTCCTAATTCTGCCTCAATTAATTGATCTTTAGCATAATTGATTACTTCATTTGTCATTTTTATGTTTGTTTCTAAATCATAATGTGAAGCATCAATCATTATTGAGTCAAAATTTGCATCGACTGCTTTTTTACACTCATCAACAGAAGTACCGTGATCTAAATGAAGAATTACTGGAATAGTTATTCCTAAATCTCTAATTAAACCATCAACCATTTGTCTAACAACATTATAGCCTCCCATGTACTTAACTGCACCTGTACTCACACCAAGAAATACTGGACTATTTTCTTTTTGACATGCCTCTAAGATATTTTTAGTCCATTCTAAATTATTTATGTTAAATTGGGGAATTGCATATTTTTTTTGTTTTGCATCTTCTAAAATATTTCCCATTCTTTTCATACTATCACCACTTAAAATATATAATGAAGTCAAGTTAAAGTCAATCGTTTTAACCCTTAATTTACGTTCATATATTGTTGTAAATAGTACAAAAACGGTCCATTTTGTTATAATCTTTGTCAAATTTTATCTTCGCTAAAGGATAATGTTTCTTTATTATTTCTGTCAAGTTGTCTTTTTGATTATAACCTATCTCAAAAAAAATTATGTTTCTTTTTTTTAATATTTTTTTTGATTGATTTAATATCTGATCATAATAAAATAAGCCATTTTCTTTTGCGAAAAGCGCTGTTTTTGGTTCATATTTTTTGACATTATCTGATATTTCACCATCTTTAGCTATATATGGAGGGTTGCTTATTAATATATCAAAATTTTTTTTATGAAATTTATCAAACTTACTAACATAAAATGAAATATCAACATTGTTGATTCTTGCATTTTCCTTAGACAAATTAATTGCCTTTTTAGACTTATCGATAGCAAAAACCTCACTATTTTTAAATTCTTTGGCTAATTTTATAGCAATACAACCTGAACCAGTGCCAAAATCTATTATTCTTAATTCTTTATCAAAGTTTTCTTTTATAACTTTAATTGCTTTATCAACAAGTAATTCCGTCTCAAATCTAGGGATTAAGACATGTTTGTTTACTTTAATTAAGCAGTCAAAAAAATCAACATCACCTATTAAATACTGAACAGGATACCCTTTGTTGATTTTATTAATTATCTTATTATCTATTTTTAAATGCTTTTCTTTTAATAATTCCCAATCTAATTTTGTAATACTATCCGGTTTTTTCATCTTATTTTTCCTCTAGTTTTAATCTTTGATCTTCGGTTATCAAGGCTTCGATAATATCATCTATTTCACCTTCCATAACATTGTCTAAATTCATAACACTAAAGTTTATGCGATGATCAGTAACCCTATTTTGTGGATAATTGTAAGTCCTTATTTTTTCAGAACGATCACCAGTTACAATCTTACTACGACGATCAGCATCAATCATTTCTTCATGTTTTCTTTGTTGTTCACTGTAAATTTTAACCTTTAATATTTGCATTGCTTTGTCTTTATTTTTCAATTGGCTTCTTTCATTTTGGCATGAAACAGATATATTTGTTGGTAAATGTGTAATTCTTACAGCTGAATTTGTTGTATTAACTGATTGACCACCAGCACCGCCACTGTGAAATACGTCTATTTTTAAGTCCGATTCTTTAATCTCAATTTCAATATCATCAACCTCTGGCATAACTAAAACTGTAGATGTTGATGTGTGAACTCTACCCTGTGTCTCTGTTTCTGGTATTCTTTGAACTCTATGTGAACCACTTTCATATTTCAATTTTGAATAGACGTTTTCGCCTTTTATTGAAAATTCTATTTGAGCAAATCCACCACTTGAACCCGGTACTTCATGGCTTACTTCAATTTTCCAATTATGTTTTTCAGCATATTTTGAATACATTCTAAATAGGTCTCCAGCAAAAATATTTGCTTCGTCTCCACCAGCTGCTCCTCTTATTTCCATAATAATGTCTTTACCATCATTTTCATCTTTAGGAATTAAAAGAATTTCTAATTCACTTTCAAGTAATGCTTTTTGATTTGTTAATTGGTCGAGTTCTTCTTTAATTATTTCTAGCATTTCAGCGCTTTCTGACATTGAATTTAATTCTTCAATATCATTAGTTACTTTTTTGTATGTAGTATATTTTTCAATTGTTTCTTCTAAATCACTTTGTTCTTTAGATAGTTTTTTTATTTTTGAAAAATCATCTAATACTTCAGGATTATTTAATTCTGCTAATATTTCTTGATAACGGTTATTTAATATTTCTAATCTTTCAATCATTTTTTTGTTCCTCTCTATATTAATAAAAAAGGAATAAGCTACATTAAATCGTCATCTTCGTCATCTTCATCATCTTCAGAAATTACTGATAAATCTTTTAAATCATCTTCTGCTTCATCATCTTCAGGATCAACATCATCATCAATTTCTTCATCTTCATCATCAACATCTTCAATTTCTTCAATTTCTAAATCATCAATAAAATCATCATCGTCTTCTTCAATTTTAATTTTATGACTATGATTTACTCTTAAATCCCAATATCCATTTTCTAACATGATAAATCTTTTATCTGTTGATAATATTTCAAAGAAATCTCCTACATGATTTTCATATTCTTCATTTGATAGTCCTAGAAGTTTAATAATTTGGCCAAATAAGTCTTTAATAGTCATTTTAGCACCATTCTCTTTTAAAACTTCATAAGCTATATCATCGTAAGACATTAATTCTAAATCTTCATATTTTAAATTTTCCATAATTTTTCCTCCTACATTTTTTCTGGTGGTGTAACACCAATTAGATTAAGTGCATTATACATTGTGATTTTAATTGCTTGAAGTAAATTCAAATTTAACATTGTTAAATTTTCATCTTCATCAATAAATCGATATTCATTATACAAGTAATGAAACGAAGTTGCAAGGTCATAAACGTAATTTGTTATTAAATGTGGAATTTCTTTAGTTGCAGCATCTTCGACTATTTTTGGGAAATAATATATTTTTTCCAATATATCTGTTGTTTTAGCCAAGTCTATTTTAGAATAATCACTCATTTTAGTTAACTTTGTATCTCCAATAATAGAACAAATTCTTGCATAAGCATAAGATACATAATAAACTGGGTTATCATTAGACTTTTTTACTGCTAAATCTAAATCTATTTCCATTTGTGTATCTAAACTTCTTGAAGCAAAAAAATATCTCGCTGCATTTACACCTATTTCTTCAATTAGTTCTCTTAAAGCAATTCCTTTTCCTGTCCTTTTGCTCATTTTAACTTCTTCGCCATTTTGAACAAGTCTAACTAATTGAAGTAGTTTTATATCTAAAATATTGGGGTCATAACCAAGAGCCATAATTCCAGATTTAATCCGATTAACATAACCATGATGATCTGTTCCTAAAATATCAACTAATTTTTCAAATCCACGATTTATTTTATCTTGATGATAGGCTATATCTGGGACTAAATATGTATAGTTTCCATCATTTTTTACTAAGACATGGTCTTTATCATCTAATAATTCAGAAGATTTAAACCATAAAGCCCCTTCCTTTTCATAAGTATAGCCTTTTTTAGTTAACTCATTCATTAGATTATCTAATGAATACTTATCGTAAATGTCTTTTTCACTTGTTAAAACATCATATTCAACTCCATATAATTTTAAATCTTCAATAATTCTATTTATTAATTCTTTTACACCATATGAAGAAAAATAATTTATTTCTTGATCAATTAATTTTGTTGAATTTTTTTCATATAATTTTTTAGCTAGTTCTTCTATCTCTTTACCATAATATCCATCTTCAGGCATTTGTGATTCTATTCCACATAAAGTTAAATAACGGGATTTTATTGATAAACCTAAATTTATTATTTGATTACCTGCATCATTAATATAGTATTCTCTTGTGACATCAAAACCAGAAAATTTTAATATTCTAGCCATATTATCACCATAAGCTCCGCCTCTAGCATTACCTGTATGAAGAATGCCGGTTGGATTGGCACTTACATACTCGTAATTAACTTTTTTTCCTTTTCCTATATTATTACTGCCGTAACGGTCACTTAGTTCAATTACGTGGTTTATATTATCTAGTAAGTACTTTTTATCAACAAAAAAATTAATAAAACCAGGATTTTTAATTTCTATATTCTTAATTCTTTCATTTTTAATATTTTCTTTTAAAAGTTCTGCTAATTCCATCGGTGTTTTATTATTTTTTGCAGCTATTTTTAAACAAATATTGCTTGAATAATCACCATTTTCTTTTTGTTTAGGGATTTCAATATTTATTTCAGTTGGTACCTCAAAATTTAATTTAGACAAACTAGAACTAATTATTTCTTTGATTATTTTTTGCACAATATTTCCCCTTTCGCTTGGCTCAAATTATAGCACATAAATTTTCATAACAAAAACATTATAGTTTATTTCACAAAAAAAAGGAATAATTAATTCCCTTATTTATAAACTTTTATAATCAATTGGTAATATTGTTCAAAATTATATGTATCCATATCTATTTTTAACCCTGCATCTTCAATTTCTTTCTTTATTTTATCAAATACTTCTTCTACTGTTCTAAAATTGTTTTTATCTATTTTAATTTCAACTTGTTCTACTTGTTTTGGTTCTTCTTGCGAGGTTGTTTCTACAAGCGGGATTGGATCAATATTATCAGCAGATTAGTCATTTATCGCTTGTTCAAGATTAATTGGCTTGTTTTCTTCAATTGGTTCGACAACACTTGAAGTCTCTCCTTCAGGTAAAATAGATAATTCTTCAAAACTTGGTATGTCTGTAATCACGCTTTCATTAGTTTCCATGACTGGTTGTTGTTCGACTTCTGCATTTCCAAAAAACATGTTTGATGCTTCAGAAACTGGTTCTGGCTGAACTGAAATATTTTCTTCTTTTATTGGTTCTGATTGTTCCTGAGAAAATATTTCAACAACTGGTGTTTCAATTTCTTGGATTGGTGGCGTATCAACAAATGATTGAACATTATCAGCTATTTCAAAAGTTTCTTCTTTTGCTTCTAATACATTTGGTTCAGACAAATCAAAACTTTCTAATTTTTCAGATTCTTCAAAAATTTCCATTTTTTCTACACCATCTTTCTTCACCATATTTTTTATTTCTTCATCTAATTTTCTAACAGTTAGTCTCTCTTCTAGTATTTTTCTAAGTAAATTTTGTTGTTCAGAAAAATTTTCAACAGATAAAAGACTTCTTGCATGGCGTTCTGAGATTTTTTCTTCAAGAAGAGCTTGTTGAACTTTTTCATCTAAATTTAATAATCTTAATTTATTTGCTACAGAAGATTGAGATATTCCCATTTTTTCTGCTAGTTGTTCTTGATTTAATTGGCCCATGTCTAATATTTTTTTAAATGATTTTGCTGTTTCAATTGCTGATAAATCTTTTCTTTGTAAATTTTCAACTAAGGCTATTTCAGCACTTTTATTATCGTCCATTTCAACAACTATTGCTGGTACTTGATTTAAACCAACCATTGTTGCGGCCTTGTATCTTCTTTCGCCAGCAATAATTTCATATTTATCTCCGATTTTTCTTAATACAAGTGGTTGAATTATTCCATGGACTTTAATAGAGGCTGCTAATTCATTAATTTTTTTCTCATCAAAAGAAAGTCGTGGTTGAAAACGATTAGGAATTATTTCTTCAACAAAAACATCTACTACTTGAGAATTAGAATTCATATTTTTGCCCCTCTTTATATTCTATATACTATGATACTTTATTTAACTCGATTTTTCAATGGTTTTTTAACTATTTGAGAGTATTCTCTTGGAAGAATGACTTTTGCATCATTGTTTTTTAAAACTAATATTAAACTTCTATTTGAACCATCAGGAAGTGTGAAATTTAATTTTTCTTTCAAACAACAACCAAAATATTCTATTACTTTAATATTTTCATCCAACTCTTGATCTAAATTACCTTTCATTGAAATAAAATAGCCATTTTTAGTAACTAAAGGTAAACATAGTTCAAATAAGATATCTAAACTTTTTACAGCTCTAGCAATAACTAAATCATATTTTTCAAAATTAGTTTTCGCATATTCTTCACTTCGCTCACATTTGAACTCTACATTTTTTAAGTTCAATATTTTAGTTAAGTGTTCTAAAAATTTTATTTTCTTATTATTTGAATCAAGAAGAGTAAGTTTTATGTTAGGAAAAAATATTTTTAATACAACTCCAGGAAAGCCTGCGCCTGTACCAACATCAATCAAAGATTTTACTTGATTAAAATCATATATTTTTGTCGGAGTTAGTGAATCATAAAAGTGTTTAAGTAACACATCTTCTTGGGATGTAATAGTAGTTAAATTAACCTTTTCATTATATTCTACTAATGTTTCAAAATATTTATTTAATTTACTTAACTTTTCTTCAGTAACATCTACTGGTAATTTATTCAATTCTTCTAAAAATTGTTCATATTTCATTTCCCATATTCCTTTTTCATATATACAGATAGAACCGAGATATCAACTGGATTAACACCACTTATTCTTGATGCTTGTCCGATTGTTTTGGGTTGGATTTTTATTAATTTTTGTCTGGCTTCTGAAGCTAAATTTTTGACTTTATTATAATCTAAGTTTTCAGGAATTTGTTTATCTTCCATTTTTATTAATTTTTGAGCTTCAAGATTAGATTTATTTATATATCCTTCATATTTAATAGTTATTTCTACTTGTTCATAAACTTCATTAGAATATTTTTCTTCTAAATGATCAACTAAATCTAATATTTTTATTTCAGGATGTTTTAGTAGTTGGTAAAAGGATTTATTAGAGTATTCAACATTATTAATAGATATTATTTTTCTTGTTTTCTTCAAAATATCTATCAAATTTTGGATATTTTTTTCTTTTTCAATTAATTTGTCATATTGTTCTTGATTAATTAGCCCGTATTCATAACCATATTTTCTTAATCTTAAATCTGCATTATCATGTCTTAATAACAGTCTAAATTCCGCTCTTGATGTTAACAATCTATATGGTTCATGGGTTCCTTTAGTAACTAAATCATCAATTAATACTCCAATATATGCTTCATTTCTTTTTAAAATTAATGGTTCTTTATTTGATAGTTTTGCTGTTGCATTAATCGCGGCAATTAGCCCTTGACAAGCAGCCTCTTCATATCCGCTGGTACCGTTTATTTGACCCGCAGTGAATAGATTTTTTATTATTTTCGTTTCTAAAGTTGGATAAACTTGTAATGGATCTATCGCATCATACTCAATTGCATAGGCATATTTTACAATTTTAGCATTTTCCAAGCCCTTAATACTTTTTACTAATTTTTCTTGAACATCTTTAGGCATACTTGTTGATAATCCTTGTAAATACATCTCATCATAATGAATGCTTTCTGGCTCTAAAAAAAGTTGATGTCTTTCTTTGTCAGAAAATCTAACTATTTTATCCTCAATTGAAGGACAATATCTTGGACCAATTCCCGTGACAAATCCCCCGTACATACTTGATTTTTCTAAATTTTCATTAATTGTTTTATGAGTAATATCATTTGTATATAATAAGTAACATTTTTCTTGTTTTGTTAAATCATAGGGAATTTGATCATCAAAACTAAAATATCGATGAACATTGTCACCTAATTCTTCTTTTAATATCGAAAAATTAACAGATTCTCTGGCAATCCTTGGAGGGGTCCCAGTTTTTAATCTTTGCAAGTTAAAACCTAATTTATGTAATTTATCACTTAATGTCTCTGATCTTTTTTCACCATGAGGTCCTTCATCAATTTTTGTATCACCAATTAAAACACTTGCTTTTAAGTATGTCCCAGTTGTTAATATCACTATCTTGCTGTTATATTTATTATTTGTTTGAGATATTACTCCCTTTACTTGATTATTTTCAATTATTAAGTCTTCAATCATCTCTTCAATTATTGATAAATTTTCCATTGATTTAAGCATTTTTAACATGTTTTTTGGATAATCGATTTTATCTGCTTGACTTCTTAATGATTGAACTGCTGGACCCTTACCTGAATTAAGCATTTTTATTTGGATATGTGACTTATCCGCAATTTTACCCATAATTCCACCAAGAGCATCTATTTCTCTAACAACTACACCTTTTGCAGTCCCGCCAATAGAAGGGTTGCAAGCCATATCAGCAATATTATTAATATTACTTGTTATTAAAGCAACATTAAAACCCAGTTTACTTGCACAGT
>JAAZHN010000098.1 GCA_012510695.1 Mollicutes bacterium | reverse complement strand
GTTTTAATGTTGATATTAAATCATGCCTTCCTAGAGACTAGTATAAACAAGTTATTTAAATATTTAACTATGTATTTTATTATCGGCTTAATAATTGATGTTTTCTTATCGATATTGCTAATGTTTTTTAATGTAGACAATTTAATTGTCTTTAATAATAATTTTTATATAAAATCAATTTATACATTTGTTCATTTATTATTACTAATAAGCATATTTTCACATAAAAAAACTATAAATTTAATAAATCGGATAAAAAAATATTTGGTTATGGTTGAAAATGAGATAATAGTTATAATAATATTTCTTTTTGTTACAGGATTGATTGTTGAATTACATTTAGCCAAAAACATTATTTTTAAAGAATATTTCTATTCCTTAATAATTATTATGTTTTTATTATTTCTTATTGTAAGAATAATATTTTCCAATTATCAAAAAAATACATTGATTAACAATTTGAAAATATCTGAAGGATTAAATAATGAGTATCGATTATTAAGACATAACATATTAAATGATCTGATTCATATAAAAGTTAATAAATCTGATGAAATAATTCAAGAAACAATCAAGAAATACACAAAAACGGAGAAATCAATAATTAATATGAAAAATATTCCTAAAGGTGTAAAAGGAATAATATATTATAAATTAGAAGAAATAAAAGAAGAAAATATAAGTGTTTATATCAATAATGATGTAAATGAAAACATATACAAACTTATTCCAATTAAAACATATAAAATGTTTTGTGACTCATTATCAATTATTCTTGATAATGCAATTTATGCATCCAAGCTTAGTAAAAACAAGATCATATACATAAACTCATATGATAATAAAGAAACAATAATATTTGTAGTTGTTAACTCATTTAACAATCTAATAGATTTAGATTCATTACATAATCTTAATTATTCGACTAAAGATAAAACTGGTGGACTTGGATTATATTTTTTGAATAAATCTAATGAAGATAGCATTCAAATTAAGCAGTCAATAAAAGAAGATATATTTATTACTAAAATTTTAATTAAAACAAAGAAAAAAATAGATAAATAATCTATTTTTTACATGTCTTATAATAATGATTTTGGGCACTCTGGTTCATCGAAGATCCACCAGAATGATGCAGTTCCGTTGTTTACTGCAACAACACTCAACATTATTAAAAATGAAGCTAGATGTTTTTTCATAATTACCTCCTTTCTTTTCTATCAAACATAAGATAATTACGATATGGTTGTTTAAATATTTTATATACTAAAGGACTTATAAGTAAAATTTGAAATATAACTGCTAGAAAAAGACTAATACTAATTTTTTGTGGAACATACTTTATTAAAGCAATATATACTAATAAAACAAAAACGGTAATAGATTTATTAATAAACCTTTTGTTTTTATTAATGAAGGGACGCTTTTTTGTATCAGCAGGAGCCCACAACAAATATAATGGGATTAATGATGTCATAATAGAAATAATTATTACACTCAGAAGACTTACTTTTGTTATTAAAAGTGGTATTAATAAATAGGCAACTAAAGAGAAAATCCAACATTCTTTACTATTAGAAAAATGTAACCCGTATGAAAAAGTTCTTAAAGGTAAATAACTAAGCATAAACAAAATAGTATTATAAAAATTATTAATAAAAAAACTTATCAATAATATAACTATTGTTTTAGTTATAGTTGAATACAATCCTTGAAGTCCATAAAAAACTTTTTCTCTTTCTATATCTTCTAAATGATGGTTTCTTTCTATAAAAAACATTAATCTTTTTACAATTAGGGTCATTTTCTTCACCACTATTAACAT
>JAAZHN010000097.1 GCA_012510695.1 Mollicutes bacterium | reverse complement strand
TATGGTCGAAGAATGGATACTATTTTACAATACTAAAAGATTAAAGTTAAAAAAATAAGAAGTAAATTAAATTACTTCTTTTAAAAATCACTTTTTTATTTTTGTGAACTATTTGGGGTTCACTTCACACAACAGTTTTCTTTTTGAACTTATTTATTTTTTTTGTTTGTTTTTAAATATATATACATCATATCATTTTTAATAATATAAAATATTGCTTTTCTTGGTTCTTCATAAAGCATTATTGGTAGCATAATACTATCAGCAAGATCTAACATTTCATCAAATGAAGCTATTGTAACTTGATTTAAGCCCTTAACAGATATCATATTTTTAGTTTCAACAATTATTTCATCATAATCTTTTTTTATTGCTTCAATTTCTTCATGGAATGGTTGTGAATCTTTAGAGTCAATTATTTGTTTAATTGTAATTAAACTAGAGATAAATGTTAGTGATGATAATATAATATATGCAATTAATTTTCTTTGTTCTCTATTTAAACTTTTAATATCATTAGATTGAACAATCTTTTCTTCAAGATGATCTTTAACTGCATTAATCGAAAATACTTGTTCATTTAAATCCATCTTTGCAACTACTTCTTGTTTATCAGTTAAGTTATATTTTTCACT
The DNA here is from genome assembly GCA_012510695.1 of Mollicutes bacterium. GTDB lineage: Bacteria > Bacillota_I > Bacilli_A > RF39 > UBA660 > JAAZHN01. Next base: position 6,731 of record JAAZHN010000097.1, on the reverse strand, counting down.
GTTTCCTTTTAAATCCACTTCTAACTTTACTTCTAAATAAGCGGTTGTTGGCAGTGATAAGCTTTCTTTAAAACTAATTACTTCTTGATTATATGTTTTCCAATCTAATTTGAATTTTTCTTCAATTTGTAATTCTTTTTCTTTTATTTCTCCTTCTTTATAAGGTACTAAGATGTAGTCTTTTTTCCACATCTTTGGATTAAGAGCGCTTTCTTGTGTACTTTGGTTATATAAAGCATGAATAGTCGCGATTACTCTATATTTATATTTAATAGGTATATCTTCACTACCAGAATATTTATATCTCATATTCATGTTTATATTTTGAACTAAAGAACTAATGTATATTTCATAACTATTTAAATCGCTACTTTTAATAAATTCATTATTATCTATTTCTAAATTATAATTAACATTACTTTTATTAGTATAAATTAAATTATTTTTACTACTCTTAGAGTCATTTAAATTTTTTATTACTTTAATACCACTCCAAGTAAAAATTGAAATAAAAATAATAAGTAATACAGTATAAATAACTCTTCTTTGTTGCATTCTTGTCATTATCTCACACCTTCTTCAACAATAATTCCCCGACCATGTTCTAAAAATTCTCTAATTAAAATTGTTGGATAACCAATACTAGGAATATTTAAAACAACTTTACCAGTAATTTGTTCTTCTTTAACTGGCTTTGCATCTGGAGATCTGTTATTATCACCTTTAGTTATATATGAAATTCCATCTTTAGTATTTTTTATTTTGATTATTCGATGAACTACATAAACATTATCTAGTTTATACACAATTATATCATTTATTTGAATTTTATCATATTCTTTTCTTTTTATTATAACCATATCTCCTCTTTTAATTTGAGGCAACATACTATTAGAGACAATAACGGTTGGCATATATGGAAGTAGTCTGGTTGTAAATGTTAAAAGAACAATTAAAACTATTATTAAAATAAATCTTTCTATTTTAACTTTCGTAGAATTTTCTAAATTAAATCCATAATTCTTATATCGATTAAAAGCATTCTCAATTTTAATAAATGTAAAAAATGGCACTAAAAAGTCAATTAAAACTATTAAAAAGAAAATATTGTTTGGAAATACAGGAGTTATAATACTAACTAATTTGATTACTAATATATATATTAAAGATGAAATGTGATTATCTTTAGAAACTAAGTATGTTAAAAAACTATTAAGTACTAGTAAAGGTAAAAATGTTTTAATTACATATTCAATAACCCCCATAAAATTTTGTGCACTTACAGCCACACTTCCATAAGAAACGTCTGTTAAAGTCATTGTAATAGTAACTAATACAAATAGTAAAATCTTATTTCTTTTAGTAGATAGTTTAATAAAATAATTACGAATTATTTCTCGAGGAATTAAAAAACCAAGTATTGCCCAACTATTTGCAATAATCCCTAAAAATGATCTATTATAAGGACTATGTGCATAACCAATTGCTATTCCCAGTAAGTAGTAAACTAAAATATATACTAAACCTGCAATTAGAGTTATTTCCCTTACATCTCTTGATCTAAAACTAAAAGGTTTTATTTTTTTAGGAATAAATAAATATAAAACACCTAAAAGCATTAACCAAATAAGTGGTCTATAGATATATGTATAATTGTTTCCTACATTCCATAAAAATATTGGTGAGATTGAACCAACTATAAATATTAGTAATAAAAATAAATAAGTAGTTTTTTTATTTTTCATATTTAATTCCTTATTGTAACATCAAAATAAAAGTATTGAAATTTACCTTGAACAGTATATCTAATTGTAGTTCTAACAGTACTAGGTAATTGGGCATTACGATTTATAAATGAAAAGTTAACTGTTAGTGTCCCAAACTCATTTGGTGTAAGAGAAATTTTATTAAGCGACGAGGTTAAATTACTAATTGTGTTTCCATTTTGAATAACAGATGTAGCAACTCCATTAGTTAAATTAACATGATATTTATTTGCAAACTCAATTGTTAGTGAAACATTATTAGGATGGTTATTATTATTTCCTTTAGCATAATTTACTGTTAAGACATTACCATTTAATGTTTCATTTAAATAATCTAAACCTTTTATGGCTGGACCTGATGAATAACGTCCTCCACTATTTGATAAATTGAAATCAAGTTCATTACCAGGTACTAAAGGAACGCTTTTGGCAGTGCCAAAAATATTAAATCGTTCACTAAAAAGACTGTATCCTACGGTAATTAATAAAGAAATTACTAAAAATACAACAACATAATAAATCAAGTTAATTTTCTTTTTCCTTTTTACCCTCATCTTACCTCTTTTAAAAAAACCACGCATAATACTATGTGTGGTTTAATTATTTTGTTAATTATATTTGTTGATAATCTAATTCAACTGAGTAGTTAAGTGTTTTATCACCAGTTGTTGATGAAATTGCCCATGTAACAGTAATTGTAAATTCCTGTGTAGTACCGGCATTAACGATTGTATCAGTTGAAAGTGCTGGTGTAATTGAAACCACTATGTCAGGATCATTATCTCCCGTAATAGTAAAACTATTTAATTTACTATTGATTGTCCCAACATTTTTTACAATTACATCATAACTAACAGATGCTCCTGGTTGCATTAAAGTATCAGCAGTCAATGTTAGTGTGTTTTTATCTGTGGAAATAGTTGCAGTTGGTGTTCCAGCATGATTTGATGATGCAACAGTAGCTGATTCAAATACTAAATCAAATTCCCCACTAGTTCTTGCTGACCCAGTAATATTTAAAACTTCTGAGAAGATCGCAAAACCTAATGAAACTGTTAAGATAACTGCAAGTAATATTGCTACATAATACTTCCTATTATTTCTTTTCCTCATTATTAACTCTCCTATCTTGTTTTAATTATAACAAGATAGATAAAAATTGACAATAAATATAAAAATAGTTGTCAAGTGTTGACAACTATTTTTTAAGTATTCTTTCAAGATTGATTAAAATTCTCTTTTTTTAATAGCTTATCAATCAAAAAACGCAAAAAATGCGTTTTTTATTAATCTATTACATACAATAATAAAAATACTATTATTAATTTAAATATTTTTTAAGTACTCTTTCTAATTCATCACTATCCATTGGTTTTGATAAGTAATCATCAAAACCTTCTTCTATATATTTTTCCTTCATTCCTTCTATAGCATCTGCTGTTAAGGCTATTACAGGTATATTAAAGTTTGGTATTTCTTCTAATCTTCTTAATGTTTCTGTACCATTTAATTTAGGCATCATTATATCCATAAATATGATTTCGTAAGGCATGCCTTCTTTAACCTTATCTAAAGCTGCAAAACCATTATCAACTTTATCAACATCTAGTTCATATTTTTCTAATATTCTAGTAGCTACTTTTATATTTAATAAGTTATCATCAACTACTAATACTTTTTTGCCTGGCCATTTGCTTACTATTTCAATAGTTTTATCTTCAGTTATTGACGAATAATCATCGGGGAATTCTCTTTGAACTATTTTTTGTTTGATATAAGCAACAAAATTTGAACCTTCTCCATATACACTGTGAACATTTACTCTACCGCCCATCATTTCAACAAACGATTTAGTAATAGCAAGTCCTAAACCCGTCCCTTCAACAGTTGTGTTTTTATCTTCATCAAGTCTTTCGAATTTTTGGAATAATTTATTTACATCTTCTGTTTTTATTCCTCTTCCGGTATCAGATACTGATATTACTAATGTAGTTTCATCAACCCCATTTACACAATTAAGCCTAAACGTAATTTTTCCTTTTTCAGTATATTTAACTGCATTAGTTAAAAAGTTAGTCATGATTTGTTTTATCTTACCAACATCACCATATAATTTATATGGTAAATCATGAGCAAAGTCAAATTCAAATTCAATTGGTTTTTCAATAAGTCTTGTTCTAATTAAATTACTAATATCATTTGCTTCTTTAACCAAAACATATTCTGTTTCAACTAATTCCATTTTATTAGCCTCGATTTTGGATAAATCTAAAATTCCATTAACTAATTCTAATAAAGTTTGAGAAGCAATGACTATATCTTTAGCTTCTTCCTTTATTATTTTCATGTCATTTTCATGCATTATATCTTGGCTAAAACCCACGATTGCATTAAGAGGTGTTCTAATCTCATGACTCATACTTGATAAAAAATCTGACTTAGCCCGATTAGCTTTTTCTGCTTGATCCTTAGCTATGTTTATTTTCCTGATAATATTTAAATCTGGATTTTCAATTGTATGGTACATCATTACTGTTATAAATGAAAATACTGAAGTAATAACTAATAATTCTGGAAATAAAAATTGAACTACACCAAAAACTGTTCCAAGGGTTATAAAAGCAATCAAGGGCGCAAACTTGATGTTTAACTTTTTTCTTCTAATTATCATAAATAGTGTCCAATAAATAATAAATATTCCCGCCACCCCAAAAACATAGTAACTGTTTAATCCATAAACATATACTATTTTATTTTCATTAAAATATTGAAAAGGCAATATTAGATTAATAAAAATCAATATTATATATATGATTATTTGTTTATTTACATACTTTTTGTATTTATCAATATTATCAGTATATTCTTGACTGTTTATAGATAAATATATATATGAATTTAGGAAAAACAAATAATTAATTATATAAATAAAATATATTTTAACAATAAACCATCTTAAAAAACTTGTTTCTGGGAGTAACATATGAGAAAATATTCCTGCTATATCCACGACAATTCCGATAACAGTATTGATCAATATCGCTCTATAAGCTCTATTTTCAAATAAATCTATTCTTTCCTTACTATAAAATAAGGAGATTACTAATAATGAATATAAAAGGCTTCCTGATAAAAGCAATATACTTGGATGCACTACTACCACTCCTCTATTATATATTATACTTAATATTTAAGATAAAGAAAAGCAATAAAAAAGAATTATTATTTAATTCTTTTTATTAGATCCTTATAATATACTTTTTGATCTTCCTTTTTAACATGTTTTTCGCGATATTCTTTTAGTTCTTCAATTATTTTTTTGTTTTCTTCTAAACCAGCAATGATTCTTTTTTTCCATAAATCATATGCAGAATCAATAAATTTGTTTTCTCCTATCTCTTTGCCATGATTTTCTACATCTTTTGAATTCATTGGTTCCCGGTAATTTAGTATTAACCTATTTCCAACTATTTTTCGATCATTTTCATTTAACCATTGAATTGAAATTGGCAATAATGAAGCTTTCGGAGACTCCCTTAATAAAGCAAAGGCTAAACTTCCGCTTCTATCGCCTTCTTCAATATATTGTTCCTCAGGTTTCTTATTTGTGGTGCCTTCAGGGAACACACCTACATTTTGGTCATCTGCGATCAATTTTTGCATTAATAATACTGATTCTCTATTATTAGATTTAGGATTATCCGTTGATCTTTCAATAGGCACTAATCCAATTGCTCTAAATAAAATTGATGTGAATTTACATAGAAAAGGATTTTTGCTATTATTAAAAATACTGTCTTCAGCATCAAAAAACCTTTTTAATCCTGACCAATGAATAGGCTTATCAGTAGTGGCTATAACGAAAAATGGGTCTATCGTCGAGCGGTGATTAGGAGCCACAATTACAGGATTTTCGACTTTTTTGTTGTTAGAATTTAATACTATTGGCTTAAATTCTTTCATAACTATTGGTTTACCTAAAGCTTTTGCTCTTTTATACCACTTATTAGTATACTTAATATTCTCTGTTTTTTTGCTAACTCTCTTCAAAATTTTATGATAGAAACTGGGTTTAAAATCTATTGGAATTGGTTTCAAACCTCTTGCATCTCTAATTTGATTAACGACAGAAAGAATTTGTTCTTGATTAAAATCAGAAACAGTGAATATCCTACCTTTTTCATTTACGTTTTTATTATAATTAGATTTCACACAAATTGTATTGGTAAAATAACCAAATTCTTCTATTAATTCTGGTTTGTCATCAATCATTAAATCTGGTTTCCGTCTTTTTATTTCCTCTAATTTTTCATAATCATTTTCAAAAAAGAATATTTTATCATATTTAATTCCATTCATTTTCAATGATAACTTTGTCATATTTCTAACAAAGAAACCAATGAACCCCTTTTCTCTTGATCGAACTCTCGAAGAGTATAAAACAACTTCATTATTATTGTAATACAAATTTTTAGTTGCCTTACCAGCTTCTTTTCTAATGCCCTTCATTAAATACTTGATGAAATTTTTGTTCCAAAAGTCAGACGTAATATGTTTTGCTTTTTGATAAGAAGATGTTTCACTAAAACCTTTTTTTAAAAATCTTTCTTCTAAAGCATACATTTCATCAATATCATACCCATCATAATCAATAATTTCTATCCCATGATTATCGGCCATATATTTTGGCGATTCTTTTTTAAGAAATCCTTCAAAATCTGTTAAAGTCCCATCAATGTCTATTCCTATTCTCATAGTAATCCCCTTTCATTAGTTTGATATACTATCATTAGTATATTTCTTTGTCAATAATGTTTATAATTTTATTTGTTTAACCATTTTTCTAATTCAAGGATATTTATCTTATATAAATTATCTTTAATATTTTTAAAACCAATATGTGTAAAAATATCTATAGATTTTTTATTTTTATGGTTGATTGTTGCGAGCAAGTTAGTATATCTA
>JAAZHN010000096.1 GCA_012510695.1 Mollicutes bacterium | reverse complement strand
TTATTACAATAATCTATTTTAATTAAATTATTTGTTTCTTCTTCATAATAGCCTAATGTTCCATCTTTTATTCTTAAGACTACTTTATTTCTGTAATTATCTGAAGATGGAATTATTTCTAACTCATATTTATTATTAAATAAATGTTTAACTTTTTCAACTTTGTATTTTAAAGTGTCAGAATAACTCATCATTCTTAAATTACAACCATCACAAGTATTAAAAAAGGGACAAGAATCAGGTACTCTTTTTTCACTTTTTTTAATTATTTTTATCATTTTCCCCTTATAATACTTAGATGTTTCTTTAGTAATTACTGCTTCTATTTCTTCATTAGGCAAAGTTTTAGAAACAAAGAATATCTTATCATTATAATAAGATATTCCATTACCCATATCATCTAATTTAGCAACTTTTAATTTCATTATTTAAATATTACTTTCAAATATGTTTTTTTGCCCTTTTGGATTATTACTTCATCCATGTCTTTAACTAAGTAATTAACATCAGTTATTTTATTAGAATCAAGACTTATTCCACCTTGCTCGATTAATCTTCTTGCTTCAGATTTAGATGCAACTAACTCTGAATCTACTAGTAAGTCTAAAATATGATATTCAGCATTTTTAGTTATTTCTATACTTGGCATGTTACTAGCAACACCACTTGTAAATATTTCTTCACTGGTTTTTTTGGCAAGATCAGCTTCATCCTCTCCATGAACAAATTTAGTTATTTCATAAGCTAATGTTTTAGATGCTAATCTTTGTTCTGGATGTTTAAGATGTTCTTCTTCAATGCTATCTATTTCTTCTTTAGATAAGAAGGTAAATCTTTTTAAATAATCAATAACGACATCATCATCTGTATTATAGAAAAATTGATAAAAATCATAGACTGGAGTTCTATCTTTACTTAACCAGACACTTGTTCCTGATGCAGTTTTACCAAATTTAGTGCCATCTTTTCTTAAAAGTAGGGGCATGGTTAAACCATAAGCTCTTTTCCCTATTTTCTTTCTAATAAGTTCAATCCCAGCTGTAATATTTCCCCATTGGTCTTGGCCCGCTACTTGGAATGTAATATTTTTATTTTCATATAAGTATAAGAAATCTACTGCTTGCATTAACATATAAGAAAACTCAGTATATGTTATACCTTCTTCCATTCTTCTTTTTACTATATCTTTGTTTAACATATATCCTAAAGGAAAATGTTTCCCATAATCTCTTAAATAATCGATAAAATTAATATCCATTAACCAATCATAATTATTAACTACTTCAAAACCAAATATTTCTTTAATTTGTTTTGTTAAACCCTCACAGTTATGTAATACTTCTTCTTTAGTAATCATTGGTCTTTCGGCATCAGGTTTAGGATCACCAATTAATCCTGTTCCTCCACCGATTAATATATAAGGATTATGACCTGCATTTTTAAGACGATTACAAATTAAAAATGAAGATAAATGCCCAATATGAAGACTATCTCCTGTTGGATCAGTTCCAATATAAAAATTAACACTTTCAGTATTTAACTTTTTTTCAACTTCAGGGTCACTGACCTCTTTAATTAAACCTCGCCAAACTAATTCATCATATAATTGCATTTTCATCCTCTTTTCTAATATACTTTTCCTTCTTCATAAACTGGCATTCCCATTAAATAAGTAGAATCGTTCTTTAGTTTATCGATTGTATCTTTAGTTTCTAATGATGAAGCATCAACAAATGAGTTTATTTCTGAAGATAACTTTGCATCTAAATCTAATCCTATTTTATTCTCTTGAATACTTAATTGACAAGACCCAGTATTTGGAAATAAATAATCATCATAAATACCATATTCACCAGTATATACATTAAATTCATTCTTCTTAGCGGTATATATCGTAGGTGGCAGTCCTTGATTACTTAATTTATTTAAAATTACTTCTTCTTCACCATCATCATTAACCATTTTAGTACCTATTACTAAATATGGTTCATTTTCAAATAAGAAGTTTCTAACAATTCCCATGATATTTCCATCATTATCAATAAATGCTTTTCCATCAAAACGATATCTTTCATCATACCCACTTGCTTTTTCTTCTTGATCATTTTCGATAACAACATTAGGATTTACTTTCCAATAACCCTTTATATCTATCATTTGTCTATCCATTTAAAATCACTTCTTTCTTAGATTTAGTTTAGCATATTACTGATTTATTGCCAACAAAAAACCCTTTAATAAGGGTAATTATCTAAACTGGCGCCTCAAATAGGACTCGAACCTATGACCTAACGGTTAACAGCCGTGTGCTCTACCGACTGAGCTATTGAGGCACTTGCTAATTCATTATAATATCTTGGTATTCAATTGTCAACTTTAAAAATTAGCAATTTTACTTATTTAAATATTCATCAATTAAATTAAATAATTCAACACTACTCTTACAAGCAAATATCTTCGGTTTTATTTCTTTGCTAAAAGGAAGGCCTTTTATATACCATAGTGCATGATTACGAATTTCCAGTAAAGCAACCTTCTCATTTTTATCTTCAATTAAATATTCAAAATGTTTTTTTAACATTTCTAAACGTTCTTGATTAGTAATTAAATCTGGTTCCTTACCATTTTCTAAATATTCAACACATTCTTTAATTAACCAAGGATTACCTAATATACCTCTACCGATCATCACAGCATCACATTTAGTTTCTTCTAACATTTTTTTAGCAAGTAAATGACTTGTTACATCACCATTACCAATTACCGGAATATTTACAGATTTTTTTACTTTTTTGATTATTTCCCAATTAGCTTTACCAGAGTAACCTTGACTTCTAGTTCTTGCATGAATTGTAATTGCACTAGCACCTGCCTCTTCAATAGCCTTAGCGACCTCAACAGCATTGATGTTTTTTTCATCCCAACCACTTCTTATTTTTACTGTCACAGGAACTGACACACTTTTAACAACACTTGATACGATTTCTTTAATTTTATTTACATCTTTTAAAAGAGCGCTTCCGGCTTGAGCACGAAGAGCGACTTTAGGAACCGGACATCCCATATTAATATCAATAAAAACATTTGGATATTTTTTTGTTAAAATTTTTGCAGACTTGGCAATTACTTTTGGATCTGAACCAAATATTTGAATACCTACTGGATACTTAATTTTTTCAATCCCATTTAACATCGCGAATGTTTTTTGATTATCTCTGATGATTGCTTCAGAACTAATAAGTTCAGTAAAGGCAAGTCCTAAGCCTAAAGGAAAAACAAGGCGCAGAAAAGACGGATTAGATATATCCGCCATTGGAGCTAAAACTATTTTATTTTTAATTTCAATATTGCCTATTTTCCACATATTAATTCTA
>JAAZHN010000095.1 GCA_012510695.1 Mollicutes bacterium | reverse complement strand
TTTTATTGTTAATGGAAATAACCAAATATCTAGTGAATTATTCAATTTATTAAATGTTGATCGATTGTTTGACCAAAAGTTTAATTTACTCTCAAACAATCAACTATATTATAAGATTAATAATCAATATCATCTTAATAATAACTTTCAAGATTTATTAAATAATAGTCAAAGCTTAAATTTAAAAATATCTGGCATAATTAGAGGAAAAAAAGATAATCAAATATACCAAGACATTAGTGGATTGGGGATAAGTGAAAAAATTATTAGTGAATTAATTGAGATTAATCGCACTTCGCAAATATATAAAGATCAAATTAAATCAAATATCAATTTACTGACCGGAGAAAAAATTGTTGATATAAAAGATGTTTTACTAAAAATTGGATATAATGATAAACCATTAGAAATATCGCTTTTTCCAAAAGACTATAATTCGAGAGAAAAAATAATTAAATATCTTAATCAAAAACAAATATCTTATATTGATTATGCAAAAGAATATATAAATCTAACAAACCAAATCCTAAATAGTGTCATAATTGTTTTGAGTGTATTTTCGATTATTTCAATAATTGTTGTCACACTTATGATTGGAATTCTATCTTATATCAATGTTTTAGAAAAAAGAAAAGAAATAGGTATATTAAGAATATTAGGTACAAGAAAAAAAGACATAATAAACATTTTTAGTCTTGAAAATGTTTATATAGCCCTGCTATCATCTTTAATAACAACAATTATAACTAACATAATATTAAAATTTTTACACAAATATGTATTAAAAATAACCGAGTCATTAAAGTTTGAATTATCAATTATTCTCTTCTTAATTCCTATAAGCATTGCAATATGTACCTTGGGTGGAATTTTACAAATTAAAAAAATCTCTCGACAATCAATTGTAAATAATTTGATCATTTGATATGTATTTGCGTCATACTTGTCAAAATATGATATATTATTAATGTATGGAGGAATTATTATGAACGATTTTCAAAATAATCTTGGAGAACCACAAAATAATGTTAATCAAGAACCTAACAATTTAAATCAAGAAGTAAATAACGTTAATCAAATTCAAAGCAATCCACAAAGCTCAGTAAATCAAGGACCGAACGGTTTAAATGAAATGCCCAATAATTTTACTCAAGCTCCTAGTACAAATTTTGAACCAAAGAAAAGCACTGGAAAAGGCCTTGTAAAAGCTTTTATTGTTTTAATAGTGATTGTCGCTTTAGTTGCTGGGTATTTTTTTCTAACAATTAAAAAAGAAAATGCTAAAGAAATTTTTGAAGGAAGTATCAATAAACAACTTGCTTCGATGAAAGAAGTATTAAGTGAAGCAAAATCATTAAATGCTTTAAAAGAAGCTTTAAAAAATAAAGGAACAGTATCAATTTCCGCTAAATTAAATTCGAATATTCCCACGTTAGAACAAATTGAAGGTAATGAGTTAAATTTTGAATTTGGCTATAACAAAGAAAAAGGAAATATAGCATTTAAAGCTATTATTAACGATAAAATAGGTAACAAACTCCAAGGAGAACTCCAAACTGATGGAAAAATCATGTTAATAAAATTAGATAATATTTTTGACAAAGTTATTAAATCAACTTTAGATAATACTATAAATATCAAAGAGATGATTGATAAAGCATTTATTGAAAATGAGACTGCTTTAAGTTCTGAAGATTTGAATTATATTTTAACAATTTTTAAGGATGGTTTCTTTGAATCTATCGAAAATGAAGAATTAATTGAAGAAAAAGTAACTAAAAAAATAATTGAAAAAGATTTAGAAGTTAAAAAAATTAGTTATGTATTAAATAAAGAAAACTT
>JAAZHN010000094.1 GCA_012510695.1 Mollicutes bacterium | reverse complement strand
TAATATGAGACTTCAATAACTATTTCATCATTTAATTTATTATCATAAATAATTTCATAATCTTTATCACAACCAATACATATTACTTTCATCTTATCATCAATCTTAGTTGTTAAAGTATCTGTTTTAATTGAAAAATCCATTTTTGGTAACTCATGTTTATAAAACTTAGTTTTTAATAATTCATTAGAAAATAATGTAATACCTAAAACTAATATTGCTAAACAAACAAATACTAAACCCCGAATATACATGTTTTTCTTTCTTTTTCTTTTTAAGTATTTAAATAAACGATTTATTAATATAATGTTTAAAAATATTAAAGGTATAACCATTAAAATAATACTTATATAAGTAATACCTTGAAACAATAAATATAGACTAATTAATAAAGCAAAGATCAGTAATAGTAATGTAATTAATAAAGGAAAACTAATCACTAAGACAATAATAACTTTATAAAGATTAGTAAATACTCTTTGGTATTCTTTTTTTTCAACCTTATTTTTTTTAGTATTAGGATATTTTTTATTATAGATGAAAATAAATGTTACAAGTGCAAAGAAAAAATAAACGAATTCAATTATTCCTGACCAAATCCTAAATATTATTACCGAGGCTGGATATAAAATAAATGAAAAACTATCTTGCCCTATGCTTTTAATAATATCAAATGGTATTTTTAAAACTCTAATAAAAGCTAACATCACAATTAACTCAATAATAAAAAGAAATAAGAGATTAACTTTTAAATTCATTAATTTATCAATAATATTATTTATTACATAATATATTTCTTCGATAAAACGATATTTAATTTGTTTGTTTTTCATTGAACCACCTATTATTATTCTAGCATTGAATGACTCTTTATACAATTATTATTCATGTTTTTGGAATAATTCATTAAGGTTACGAAAGTGATGATTAATTCCTGATTTAGATATTTTAGTATCTGTTTCTAAGGAAATAATATCCGCTAACTCCTGGTAGGAACTGTCAGGATATTTTAGACGGTATTCTAAAACAAGTTTTGTTTTTACTTCAAGGAGATCAAATAATCCTTTTTCTTTTAAATGATTAATTTTTTTAATTTGATCTTGAGCAGTACTTATTATTTTATCCGTATTTGCTTGTTCCATATTATTAAGTCTATTAACCATATTTTTATGATCACGATATATCCTAATATCTTCAAAGTAAAACAATGCGTTCATACCACCTAATATTTTAATTAAATCACTTATTTCCTCAGCAGATTTTAAATAAATCATATAACCCTTTTCTCTTTTGATATATTTACTATTAAAGCCAAAAGATTGAAGTATTTTATTAACTAAGACGGTGTCTTTATAGTTTTTAATTAAAAACTCAGCATGATAAATTCCAGATTTAGGGTCATTAATCGAACCACAAGCTACAAACACTCCTTTTAACAAGGCATATTTTTCTTCACAAGATTCTAGTGTTAATTTATTAAATGATCCAATGTCTATATATATATCCTCTATTTTTTCATTTATTGATAAAATATAAATAACTTTTTTTCTAAATTTTTTTTGTCTTCTAATTGTTAATTGAATATTAATAGAATAATTTTTTTTAAGTAATTTAAATATTCTTCTTGCAACCGAGGCATTTTCAATAAATAATTGGAATTGATTATTATTCCAAGTTCCATTGATTTTCAAATAAATTAATAATTCTGTCAGAGATTCAACTTTACTTGTTTCAATTTTAGTAATTTCATCTTTAATAGTTGTTGTAAAAGTCATATTTGTTTCTCCTTTACAAATTATCTTCCGCTAAAGGTTACTCCTTTTGCTGGTAATCCTAAGAATTTTTGAGCATCAAAACATCTTGTTAAATAAGTTGAATATGAACTATATGAATTACTTCCTGCTCCTCCGTAATGACCAGTCGCCATTGCAAAGTGCAAGTGGGCTCCTGTTGAACATTTGTCGTAAGATCTTGTTTGCGAGCCGCCACCTACAGTACCCACCACCGATTCACTCGTAACAACATCACCTATTTTAACACGAATTGATAAAAGATGAGTGTATTGAGTTGTATATTTTTTTCCATTAACATTATGCCAAACAAACACACTGTTTCCCCCACAACTTGCTTTTCGAATAATTTTCCCAACAACTCCGGCTGCAGAAGCAAATACTTTGGTTCCTTCAGCATTGCCACCTATATCTATCGCATTATGAAATACTGTTCTTTTCTTATTAAGTGGATCTTTTCTATAACCAAATGGGCTTGTAAGTCGTCCAGAATTCAACGGCCATCTAAAACCAGTATCGGTTACAACTCTTAAACAATAATCGATATCTTGATTCTCGCCACATCCAGCTTTTTCAACAAATTTTATATATTCTTTAGCACTTTTAATATCATCAACAAGATCAACAGATATTTCTGTAATTGCCGCAAGTTGATTACCTAGTTTGACAACTCTACTTTCTAAATTGTTGATTTCTTTGTTTAAAGCTACTTCTCTATTTGCTAAATCTACTTGTAATTTTTCATTAGTTCTAACTAAAGCTTCAAATTTTTTTATTTCAGTTTGTTGCCACTCGATTAATTGCTCAGAAACAGAAAAACGGTAAATTAAATCTGTTAAATTATCTGCGTTAAATACATATTCTAAGTATTCATTATTTCCTGTTGCTAATTGATAAGCATATATTACTTCTTTCATATTAGCTTTTTGTTTATCGATCTCTTTATTAGATTCCTCTACTTTAATTTTGGCTGCTTCAACTTTTCCTCGGTTAGTTGTTATTTCTTTTTGAGCTGAGTCAATTCCTTTACTAGCTTGATCAATTTGAGAAGTAGTTAATTTTTTTGCCCGATCATTTTTTGCTTTTTGGGCTTCCATTTCTTTTAAATCAGCACGAAGAGCTGCTAAGGTATTTGCTTTAGCAGCGTCAATTACTAAGGGATTTAAAAATAATGTTGAGACTAATGAAAAAACCAAGATTAACTTAACTAACTTTTTCATATTTTCAAATACTTTCTAACTGCACGATAACTACCTATCATCCCAACTAATGAACCTATAATAAATAATACAAATGATATTAAGTAAACAAAATTATATGGTTTAATAAGAAGAAACATTTTTGAAAAAATATAGCCATCTAAATTTGAATACATAATTGTATAACCATATATTGTCGCGAGAATTGGGATAATTGAACCTAAAGCCCCAATTATAAATCCTTCTACTAAATGAGGAAATCTAATTGCAAAATTACTAGTTCCAACTAATCTCATTATATCTATTTCTGTTCTTCGACTATAAATAGTGATTTTAATTGTATTACTAATTAAGAATGCTGAGACAACAATCATCGCGATTACAACCCCAATAGTAATTTTTTCAATTACAGAAAATACTGAAACTAGTTGTTCAACCATTCCTTCTCCATATTGAATAGCCGACACTTCTTCAAACCCCTTTATTGTTTTAGCAGTATCATTTATATATCTTACATCAATAACTTTAATATGAAAAACATTTTTTAATGGCACGCTTTCATCATCAAATTGAGATAATAATGCATTAAATACATCTGAGTCATTACTTATTTCTTTTTTTATTTCTGCTTTAGATTTGTAGGTAAAACTAGCAATATTGTCTACTTCTTCTAGTTTTCCTTTCAATGAATCAACATCTTTGTCTGTTGCGTCTTTTTGCATAAAGGTAACAATGGTAATATCTTTTTCAATTTGCTTAGTAATATTATTTAAATTAGCAGATAAAATAATTGAAGCAGTTACTAATAAAAGAGTAATAACAATTGAAAAAATAGCAGCTAAACTTAGACTAAAATTTCTAAAAACCCCTTTAAAAGCATCTCTAATACCAGTTTTAAATAGCCTTAGTATTTTCATGAGTTTTATATGTTCCTTTCTCTTTATCGTATACTAAAACACCGTTTTCAATGCAAACAACTCTTTTTTTCATCCTATTAACTATTTCTTTAGCATGAGTTGCCATGATCACAGTAGTTTGAGTTTCTTTATTAATTTTTTCAATAACATTCATAATTTCCTTAGCAGTATCAGAGTCTAAATTACCTGTTGGTTCATCACAAATAAGTAATTTTGGTTCATTAACTATCGCTCTAGCAATACAAACTCTTTGTTGTTCTCCACCAGATAATTCTCTTGGAAAACTCTTATATTTTTCTCTTAAACCTACTTGATCTAAAGCTTTATGGACCTTTGTTTTAATTTCAGACTTCTTAAGACCAAAACTTTCTAAAGGAAATGCTACATTTTCATAAACATTTAAATTAGGTAACAATTTAAAATCTTGGAAAACAATTCCAATTCTTCTTCTTAATTTATATACTTTGCTATCTCTTAATTTAGCAACATTTACACCACCAACGATTACTTCACCTTTACTAGGTTTTTCTTCCCTATAAAGCATTTTAATAATTGAACTTTTGCCCGATCCACTTGAACCAATAACAAAAACAAATTCTCCTTTTTCAATTTTCAGGTTTAAACGAGCAACCGCAGTTACTCCGTTGCGATATATCTTATAGCAATCTTTTAAGCTTATAAATTCCATATCATTTATCACCATAATAATTATATCACACATTAAAATATATGACCTTATTATTGACTTAATTTTACAAAAATGTTTTTAGCACTCTCTATTGACAAGTGCTAACTTTTTTGTTATTATTGAATCGGAAGGAGATGAGTATTATGGATTTAATACCAAGAGGGTTTGGATTTAACGATTTCTTTGATACATTTTTACCAGAAAGACATGTTGATAGACCACATATGAAATGTGATATCTATGAAAAAGATGGAGAATATAATCTCATCATGGATATTCCAGGTTTTAAGAAAGAAGATGTAAAAATCGAAAGCGAAGATGGTTATTTAACTATTACTGCAACTAAAGAAGATATTAGCGAAGATAGTGATGTTAACTACATTCGTAAAGAAAGACATTATGGTACATATCAAAGAAGTTTCTATGTCGGAGAAATTGATCCAGAAAACATAGATGCTGAATTTAAAGACGGAAGTCTAATTGTTAAATTTCCAAAAGAAGATGCAAAATCTACGAAAAAAGAAATTGAAATAAAAGGTTAATTCCTTTTATTTTTTTGTTGTATAATACATGTTAGAGGTTTTATGAATAGAAAATTATTTAAAATGATTGATGAAAGCTTTAGATGTGAGAATTGTAATAGGGAAGTGACACCCCTTCTTTATACGGCTAGAGATCACTGTAATTATTGTTTATATTCTAAGCATGTGGATATTAATCCAGGCGATCGTTTAGAAAGTTGCCACGGTTTATTAGTACCAGTTGATATTGAAAAAAACAAAAAAAGTGAATATAAAATTATTTATCAATGCAATAAATGTAATAAAATTCGAAAAAATATAATGGCTAGAGACGACAATTATGAAGAAATATTAAAAATAACAAATAAAAATAATTGAATTATTATTGATAGTGTTAAAATTGATAGAGGGTTAATCCATCTTAAGTATATTTACTGTGATCTTAAAGATACTTATTTTATTTTAAACAAACGTAGAAACTTATTAAAATATTAACCAACAAAAGGTGTTTCTTTATAATTGAATTGTACCTTTGAAAGAACACAGGTACCGGACAATATTATTTACAATATATACACCAAAACACTAACAAAAACCAACTTCCAATCTAACCATAAAAATGCTATCCAAGACATTATAACTACTAATAAATGAGCAATAAT
>JAAZHN010000093.1 GCA_012510695.1 Mollicutes bacterium | reverse complement strand
CAAATCTATTTAGACGACATCTCATTTAATATAAATACCATGCCAAGAAAAATGTTTGACTTTAAGACATCATTTGATATAGAATTAAGTAAAAGTAAATGGTGCGGTTGAGATTACAATAAAGAAACATCAAAAAAGATGTTTTTTTCTTTAGACTATCTTTTTATCCTTATTTTTGATAATATGTTATCGGTGATGAGAAATGAAATTACCAAAAATTAAAATATATGATGAATTTGATAAAATGTTAAGAAATGTTAGCAAGGAAGTAACATTTCCTTTATCTGCTCCAGATAAAAAATTAATCGATGATGCCCTACTTTATTTAAAAATGAGTCAAATTGAAGACTTAAGAGCAAAATTTAACTTAAGAGCTGGCATGGGACTTGCTTTTATCCAAATGGGAATAAATAAAAGAATCTTTGTTATATGTGAAGACTTACAAGATGGCAATTTTAAAAACTATGTAGTTATCAATCCTAAAATAATTAGTACAAGTGAAGAAATTATCTATGTTGAAGAAGGCGAAGGTTGTTTAAGTGTAAACAGGGATGTAGAAGGAATAGTCCCAAGAAATGCTAGAATTACTGTTCAAGCATTCGATGAAAATGGTAATGAATATACAATTAGAGTTCGTGAAGACCTATCAATTGCTTTCCAACATGAAATAGATCACTTAAATGGAATCTTGTTTACAGATCGAATCGATAAAGATAATCCATATAAAAACTCTGAAGTTTATAGGCCAATCTAAAAAAGACTATTTAAAGTCTTTTTTTAATTTATTGAATAATTATCTTCAAGTGAAAACTCAACATTTTCATTAATCCATTCTTTTCTTGGTTCAACTTGATCTCCCATTAGGGTTGAGACTCTTCTTTCTGCTAAAGAGCCATCATTAATACTAACCTTAATTAAATTACGAGTTTTAGGATCCATTGTTGTTTCCCATAATGGTTCAGGATTCATCTCTCCTAATCCTTTATATCTTTGAATTTGATAATTACTTCTACTTTCTGTATAAGCTTTCATTTCAGATTCTTCACCTGGATAAAAATACTTATACTTTTTATCTGGTGTTGTTACTTTAAATAAAGGTGGCATGGCGATAAATAATTTACCTTCTTCAATTAAAGGGCGCATAAAACGGTAAAAGAAGGTTAATAATAAACATTGAATATGAGCTCCATCGTCATCAGCATCGGTCATAATAATTACTTTATCATAATTACTATCTTTAACATCAAACTCTTGACCATAACCAGCCCCGATACAATATATAATTGAATTTATTTCTTCATTTTTAAATATATCATTATCAGTAGCTTTTTCTGTATTAATAATTTTTCCTCTTAAAGGTAATATTGCTTGAAATTTTCGATCACGAGACTTCTTAGCAGTTCCACCTGCTGAATTACCTTCAACTATGAATAACTCATTAATCTTTGGGTTTTTAGTTTGAGCAGGAGTTAATTTACCTGCCATCATTCTTTCTTCTTTTTTCTTACCCCTACCACTTCTTGCTTCTTCTCTTGCTTTTCTAGCAGCTTCTCTAGCAAGACGACTTTGAGAAGCTTTTTCAATTATTTTTAGGGCAATTTCACGATTTTCTTCTAAATAAAACTTCATATGATCATAAACAATATTTTCAACTACACTTCTTGCTTCAGGTGTTCCTAATTTACCTTTAGTTTGGCCTTCAAATTGTAAGATATTCTCAGGAATTCTTAAATTTAAAACTGCAGTTAAACCTTCACGAACGTCAGTACCATCAAAGTTACCTTCTTTAGATTTAATTAAATTGTTGCTCTTTGCATAATCATTAAATATTTTAGTAAGGCCTGTTTTAAAACCAACTTCATGACTTCCTCCATCGATTGTTTTAACATTATTAACAAATGATAAAAGTGTTTCATTATAGCCTTCAGTATATTGCAGGGCAATATCAACTTCAATATTATTCTTTTTAGAATTTATTATAACTGGTTTATGCAACTCTTTTTTATCTTGATTTATGTATTCAACAAATGATGTTAAACCATTTTCATAATGAAATGTTTCATGCTTATCATCTTCTAGATCATGAACTTCTATTGTTAAATTACTAAGTAGAAATGCTGATTCTTGCATTCTTTCTTTAATCGTTGTAAAACTAAATGTTGTATTACCAAACACTTCTGGATTAGGTAAAAAAGTTACAGTAGTACCGCTTTTATTAGTTTTACCAAGGATTTTTAAAGGAGTCTCAACTTTTCCTCCATCATGAAATTTAATATAACCTATTTCTCCTTCATGATGCGTAGTGACTTCCATCCATGAAGATAAAGCATTAACAACACTCGCTCCTACTCCATGTAATCCTCCAGATACTTTATAACCACCTTCACTAAATTTACCACCAGCATGAAGGACAGTATAAATTACTTCTGGTGTACTTCTTCCACTTTCATGCATCCCAGTTGGTAAACCACGACCATTATCCGATATCGTAATACTTTTATCTTTATTAATGGTAACAATTATCTTATCACCATATCCATTAATTATTTCATCAATCCCATTATCAATTATTTCCCACACTAAATGATGAAGACCTCTTTTATCAGTTGAACCGATATACATTCCAGGTCTTTTCTTAACTGCATCTAATCCTTCTAAGATTTTAATTGATTTTTCGTCATATTTAACCACTGTATTCACCATAAAAATTATAGCATAAACAAAAAAAATGAACAACTTATTGTTCATTTAAATCATTATGGTACATATATTGTTACATTACCTGTTTTACCCGCATCGCTTAATCTTGCATTTATAAATGTTTGAGCATCAGTATCTTTTACTACGATGTTTATTCCTGAGGTTATAGAAGTAAACATCATTGAATAAGATACTGATGAAAAATCAGCTAATCTAAAATCTAGGCTAGTTAAACTACTACAACCAGTAAACATCCAATGCATAGTTGTGACATTACTTGTATCAAATGTGCTCAAATCTAGGCTAGTTAATGAACTACAACCAAAAAACATATCAGACATATCTGTGACACTACTGGTATCAAATGTGCTCAAATCTAGGCTAGTTAATGAACTACAAACATAAAACATCCAAGACATATCTGTGACACTACTGGTATCAAATGTGCTCAAATCTAGGCTAGTTAAAGAACGACAACCATAAAACATACCATACATAGTTGTGACACTACTGGTATCAAATGTGCTCAAATCTAGGCTAGTTAAAGAACTACAATTATAAAACAT
>JAAZHN010000092.1 GCA_012510695.1 Mollicutes bacterium | reverse complement strand
GATAATAGGTGAGTAAATGAAAAATAAAAAGATTTTAATGATTATCTCTATAATAACTCTTATATCATTTATAATTGGTTTTTCATATGCTTATTTTACTACTATTGTAATTGGAAATGATACAGCTAGTTCGAATATAACAACATCAGGATCATTAAGATTGACCTATAATGGAACAGATTATATTTCATTAGAAAACTCTCAACCAGGTTCATCTGATTCAATGACTTTTACTGTAACCAATACTGGGTCTTTACCTTTATCCAATTATGAAATATATTTATCAAATTTGATTAATACTTTTACAAATGATGAAGTGATTTATGAGATAGATTGTGTTTCTAGCGATGTAGTATCTTGTTTAGGGAAAACCCAGACGCCATTACCTATAGTTGAAACATTATCAATAACTCAAGGAAGTATTGCTCCCGGAACAACCCATACCTATACCTTAACGGTATCATTTATTGATACAGGTTCATTACAAGATTATAACCAAGATAAAGAATTGTATTTTACAATAACAATTAATGAACAATTTACGATGTCAACAATAATGGCTACATCATATGTATATCTTGGTGCTCCTAAATATAGATATGATACCGTAGGCTATTTTTGGGATTATAAAAACTCTATAACAAGTATTACTTTTGAAGATGAAATTGATATTCCCGTGGGTGCATTTGCATCGTGGGATGTATCTGAAGATCAAGATGGAAGTGTCATGGCCTATATTATCGATGATGGCTTAGGAAAAAGTACTTATGAGTTATATATTCAAACAAATAGTAATGTAATTATGGCAAACACTAATAGTTCTTATTTTTTTTATAATTTTGGTGAACTAACAACAATAAATAATCTATCGATTTTAGATACTTCATTTGTAACAAATATGGATAGTATGTTTTGGAATTGTTGGTATTTAACTAGTTTGGATTTAAGTAATTTTAATACATCAAAAGTTACCAATATGGCAAGATTGTTTTCTAACCTTGGTAGTTTGACGAGCATTGATCTTAGTTCACTTGATACATCTAATGTTACAAATATGTTTTATATGTTTGGATATCTTGAAAGTATTACTAGTTTAGATTTAAGTAATTTTAATACATCAAAAGTTACTGATATGTCCTTAATATTTGAGGGTTGCATCGGTTTAACATCAATAGATTTAAGTCCACTAGATACCAGAAATGTAACGACTATGTATGCAATGTTTAACAGCTGTAGCGGATTACTAAGTATCGATTTAAGTCCATTAGATACCAGTAAAGTTATCGATATGCAATCTATGTTTTATGGTTGTAGTAGTTTAACTTCTTTAAATATTACTCCATTAAATACAACAAATGTAACGAACATGCAGTACATGTTTGAAAATTGTTCAGGTTTAACTAGCCTAGATTTGAGCACATTTGATACCAGTAGTGTCACAAATATGAATGCTATGTTTTTGAATTGTGCCTCTCTAGCCAGTTTAGATGTAAGTTCATTTGATACCGGTAGTGTCACAAATATGAGTGGAATATTTTATAATTGTAGTTCTTTAACTAGCCTAGATTTGAGCACATTTGATACCGGTAGTGTCACATATATGTCTATGATGTTTTATGGTTGTAGTTCTTTAACTAGCTTAGATGTGAGTACTTTTGATACAAGTAGTGTCACAACTATGTATGGTATGTTTTATAATTGTAGTTCATTAACTAGCTTAGATGTGAGTACTTTTGATAAATTAGGTTCAACTGGTGGACCT
>JAAZHN010000091.1 GCA_012510695.1 Mollicutes bacterium | reverse complement strand
AATCCCACAGATAAAAGCTATTAATAAAATAGAAGAATATATTTTAGTTCCATGAAAAAAAGCCGCCAAAGAAGCTCCAAAGATAATTATAGATAAACCAAGTGCAGTAAATAAAGCGAGATTATGATATCTTTTATTATATTCATTTTTTGATATTTTAGATTCTTGATAATCTTTCTTATTTTTAATCTTTGTATCAACTAAGTCATCCAAACTAACATTAAATAACTCAACAATGCTTACTAATTTATCTAATTCAGGATAACTTTCACCATTTTCCCATTTAGAAACGGTTTGCCTTGACACTTTTATTTTTTTAGCAAAGTCTACTTGAGAAATATCATTTAATATTCTTAATGCAATTATATTGTTATTAAAATTCATTACCTTAACCTCCCTAATTTAATTATACACATAATGTTATTAAATTACTAGGCTAATTTTTTTAGATAAATATTTTTTTCTTGGTATAATTAATTTAG
This sequence comes from Mollicutes bacterium, assembly GCA_012510695.1. Classification (GTDB taxonomy): domain Bacteria; phylum Bacillota_I; class Bacilli_A; order RF39; family UBA660; genus JAAZHN01. The sequence goes on along the minus strand of JAAZHN010000091.1, from coordinate 3,180 downwards.
GGTGATTAAATGGCAATTACAAAAACGAGTTTTATTAATTATACAAGGTGTCCTAGATATGTTGGGTTAGAAAAATTAAAAAAAGAAGTACTAACGAGCAATATTTCTTACGAAGAATACCAAAAAGAAATTGAAGAAGGAGAAATGTCTTCAATAATTGAAACAATGGTAAAAAGAACTGCTGATGGAGAAGAGATAGATTTAACAGAAACAAAAGATATATCATTAGAAGCAATGATGAAGTATTATAATCAAGTTGAAGTTGAAGCCGCTAAAGTAGTCGAAAAAGTATTTGGTGGTAAAACAATTCATGCAATAAAAACAAAAAATCAAGAATCATTTGATTATAATCATAATGGTGTAAGATATCTTTGCTATGTTGATATTGTTAATGAGAATGAAGAAAACATAAATATTATTGAAGTGAAAGCTAGTACGTCAAATGCTTTTTATGAACTTGGACCAAAATTAAAAGGAATATTAAATCCAATCTTTGCGCATAAAGATGGTATTGATTATTTAAAAGAAGAATTATTTTCAGATTTAAGTAGTGAAATAGATCTTGAAAAATACATTAATAATCGTAATAAATTATTTAAACGTTTTGATGATGGAAAATATGTTTATGACCTTGCTGTACAAAGAATGATTATTGAAGGTGAATATAAAGAAACCAATCAAGAACATAAAATAAGCAAAACTAGATACTATTTAGCAGTCTTAAATCATGAATATGTTTTTGATGGAACCTATGAAAATAATGAACCCCTATATAATCCTGATGAAAATGGTCGTGAAATAATTAGGATTTTTGATTTTACAAAAATAACTGAAGAATATCAACAAATTATTAAAGAAGAGCAAGAAAGATTAGAAAATTATTTATTTAATCCTAATTCTGATCCTGTTAAGTTAAAAAAATATTGTCAAAGAGGTAAAAGTCAACAATGTAAATATTTTGATCCAGTATGTAGTAACATTATTCCTAAGATAAATTCAGTTTTAACCTTCAATGGTAATATTTATTTTAAAAATGAATTTGGTGATAAATATAATAATAAATTAGATTTAGTTAACGAAGGTTACTTAAATATTTTAGATGTTCCGGAACAATGGATCAATAGTGCTAATCATTTGCTTCAACAAGATGTAGTAAGAAAAAAATATGTTCATGTTAATCAAGAAAAAATAAGATTAGCAATTAATCAATTGAAATATCCATTATATCACTTAGATTTTGAAACATTTCCTTGTCCCCTACCAAGATTTAAAGGAGAAAGTTGTTATGAACAATCTCCATTTGAATTTAGCTTACATATTGAACATGAACCAGGTGTTTGTGACTTTAATCAAGATAATTATGTTTATTTAAATAAAACCCATAATGATGAAAGAGAAGAAATAGCAAAAAGATTAGTTGAATTAATCGATCCAGATAAGGGCATGATGTTTGCCCAAAATTTTAGTTTTGAGCAAAAAGTTTTAAAGAAACTAGCTAATAACTTTCCGGAATATAAAGAAAAATTACTAAAAATAGCTGAAAATTCATTTGATTTATTACACATTGTTAGAGGTAATACAGAACTATTTAAAGGTTTGGGATATGATGAAGAAGAAGCTAAATCTTTTAATTATTATCATGAAGATTTACAGGGCTCTTTCTCCATAAAAAAAACTCTGCCTGTTTTTACAAATTTAAGTTACGATAACCTAATTGTTAAAAATGGTAATGAGGCTTTTATCACTTATCTTCAATACCCTACATATAGTGAAAGTGAATATAGAATAAAATATCAAGCATTAGTTGACTATTGTAAACAAGATACATGGGCAATGGTTGAAATATTAGATGCTCTTAGAAAGTTAGTATAAAATCAATAAAATGATTGAAGAAAATCTACATAAAATATATACTATAATTAATGTTGATTGGATGTGAACTAGTAAATGGAAAATAATGAAAGAATAGTAGTGGAAAAGCCAAATAAGATAATTGTAATAATAATCATAGTATTAACAATTGGCTTCATAATTGGAGCTGTATATATTAATAAAGACAAAAAGATCAAAATAGAAGAACAAAATAATAGTGTTTCATCAATTGAAAATGCTAAGATTAGTGATTATGAATCAGATATAATTGAAATAGATGAGGAAAATGGCAATCAAATTCCTAAAGATGATCACTCTTCTTCGCGAAAAAAACTAGAATTATCTGATTTTTCTACTGATAATGGAGTAACTTATTATGAAATAGAAAATGAAATAATGTCAAAAATAGAAAGATATAAATCGAAAAAAGAACGCCTTGATCTTTGTATCAAAGGAGACAAGATGTTTGTTAACTCTTATAATAAATTACAATATCAAGCTCCTAAAAACCCTAAATTTACTTATGATGGAGAATCTATAAACTATGAAAGTTGCATTGAAGATATTAAAGGATATATTAATAATGTCAACTCGCAAAAAATAAAAATTGATACATTCAATATGGTAAGTTATGAGTGGGGTTGGGAGCTTATGTATGCTTCTAATGATTCAGTTTATTTATTAGAATATGTAGAAGGTGATCCAGACTTCATTTTTCAAGCAGATAATAATAAAAAAATTGATCATGTTTCAATTATATTTTTTGCTGGCCAAGAATGTATAGGTCACGATTATAAATTAGTTAAATTTTTTGAAGATGATGATTATTATTTCTTCAATAAATATGATAATGAAATTATTCCTTTTAAAACAGGGTATAGAAATGAATCTGTAATAATTAGAATGAATACTTGTGCAAGCATTGATCATATAGGAGATTACAGTGAATTGGGAGTAAACCTTGATAGAGAATTGCTTATTAAACCTGAAAATGGAAGTGTTTTTACTGATCCTAAAACAGGAAAACCAATCAAGGTTAACAGAGTTATAAGAGGTTATTCGTATTGGCTTGTTCTTACAGACGAAGGAAATTTATTTTTATTTAGTTCTAACGAATATATAGACTGTGGTCCAGTTAAAACAGTTGATTATACCCTTAATGATAGAAGTAATGAAGTTTCGTCACTAAAAATAGAATTGGAAAATGGCCAAACAATAGAATATGAAGAAGAAATCTATGATTATGAATAAAAGGCGTTAACGGCTAACTTAATACTATTTATGTATCTAGTTATAGTCAAATAATTT
>JAAZHN010000169.1 GCA_012510695.1 Mollicutes bacterium | reverse complement strand
GTTAGACTCTTCTTTAATAAATTCAATATCCTTCATCCTTTGAAGATATCGTTTTGATGGGTTGGTTTTACGATATTTCCATTTATAATACCCACTTCGATTTATATCCATAACATTACATAGTAATCACTTGCTACTAGCGATTACTTGGAATTATTAAGGTCGAAACGAGAATGGCTTGTTTCTAACTTATAAATTAGTCTTACTAGCTTGCGGGCTAAGTGAGATAAGGCAACTCGATGCGATTTGCCCTCATCACGCTTCTTATGGTAGAAGTCATAAAACACAGGAGCGTGAATCATCATAGTCTCAACAACATTCATTAATGCCTGTCTGAGATATCCGGATCCATGTTTGACCATCTTACCTTTATAGTCAGCAATTCCAGATTGACTTCTTCCACAGTCTAGACCAGCGTATGCGAGCATCTTATCAGCATTAGCGAATCTAGATAAATCTCCAAATTCAGCGATTATACTGGCCGCGGACATTAATCCAACTCCAGGAATCGATACAGTAGGGGAATCTATGATGTTCATGATTTCTTCAATCTTAGATTCAACTCTACAAATCTCATCATTTATAGATTTATAGATGCTGAGAAGCGAAGAAATCTCTAATTCATCAGCATCACTTGATGAACCAATTGTGTTCTTAGCTAGTTCCTTTAGTTTAATGAATTTAGCGTAAGAAAACTTACCATAAGATACCTTCTTAAGGTTATCAAACGAAGAAGCGTTCATATTAGCCATTCGCGTTGGAATCTTATAAGTATCTAATAGGTAAAAAGCGGTTTTGCTCTTTAAAGAATCATTGAAGAATTCTTTGAATTCTGGGAAGACTTCATCTAGCACATTAGTGAGCATAACCAAATAGTATGATCGTTGTTTAACCAAACGATCTCTAAGACGAGTTAAAGACTTTAACTCAGGAAAATGGTAAACTTGCATATGGTAGGATTCGAAATCCTGACTGGCAAGGACCTGAGCAATTGTCTTAGCGTCAATCTTATCTGTCTTAATTCTTCTTAATGTCGTGGATCGGCGAAATCTTGAGACAATAACTGGATTAAGCAAGATGAATTCGTACCCTTTAACACTTAGATGTTTCATCAAGGGTACCATGTAGTGGCTAGTCGACTCGAATCCTACTTTTATTTGAGATTTAGGACAACTAAGAGCCTCTAGAATAGAGAAGAACTGGGAAAAACCGGTTCCAGAGTTATCAAAGGTAAAGGTGTCTCTGATAACTTCGCCTGCTTCAGTAGCAATGAAACAGTCATGCTTGTACTTGGAACAATCAATTCCAACAAAGTACATAAAATCACCTCCAAATCGTGAAAATTGCTGCGTCTAACCATCAGTTTTCTAGTAACGTAATTACGCGAGAGATGAAACGTCAAAGCGTTAGTTAACTAATCAACGATTTGTATTAAAAAACTGTGGCCCGAATTACTCCCAAACAGTCAAAGCTGTAAATATGAAAATACAGGTACACAGCATAGTTAGATTATACCCGGGAAAGGAATTGTTATCTAATCACAATCCGGGCACGATTAGATAATACGTTATTTATGAAACACAGAGAATATTTTCTTTTAATGAGTCTTTTACTTGTTGCTGTTACTGGCTGTCAACAAAACAACAAAAGTTCAGGACCAATCATCGTTGAGGATGATTATGTCCCAGTTTATGTATTGGCAGGTCAATCAAACATGGAAGGTAGT
>JAAZHN010000090.1 GCA_012510695.1 Mollicutes bacterium | reverse complement strand
GCCAAGAATATTAGTCGTGACTAAATATGATTTATGTGATCAAAATGTTACTGATAAATGGCTTAAATATTATGAGAACTTAGGTTATATAGTAATTCCAGTTAATTTAAAAAATAATTTAGATTATAAAAAAATTATTAAAGAAATAGAAGATTTGTCTTTAAGTATTAATGAAAGAAGAAAGTCTAAAGACCTATTAGATAAAGAAATAAATGCTTTAGTAATCGGAGTGCCTAATGTTGGTAAAAGTACTTTGATTAACACTTTAGCAGGTAAAAGGAGTCAAAATGTTGAAAATAGACCAGGAGTAACCAAAGAATTAGTTTGGCTAAAAACTAAGCATAATATAAAGATTTTAGATACTCCGGGTTTATTATGGCCAAAACTTGAAACTAATATTGCTTTTAATTTAGCAGCAACGACCGCGATAAAAGAAGAAGTATTACCAATAATTGATGTTGCTAATCACATATTAGAGTTTTTATTTTCTAATTATCCGGAAATATTATTTACTAGATATAAACTAAAACCTAATACTTCTAATGATGATCTTTTTTTTGAAATTGCTAAGCATATAGGGGCAATAAAAAATGATGAAATAGATTATGAAAGAGTAAGTATGAGAGTAATTAATGATATAAGAAGTGAAAGAATAACAGGAATAACATTTGATAAGTATGATCGATAATTTAAAGTATGAAAAAGAGTTATATAAAAAAGGATATAAATTTATTGCCGGAGTAGATGAAGTAGGAAGAGGTCCCCTAGTCGGGCCTGTTTTAGCTTGTGCAGTCATCTTACCAATTAATTATCAGTTAGAAGGTTTAACTGATTCAAAAAAATTAAGTATTAAAAAAAGAGAAGAGTTATGTCAAATAATTAAAAAAGATGCTCTTAGTATTGGAATTGGCCTAGTTTCTCCACAAGAAATAGATAAAATAAATATCTTAGAAGCAAGTAAAAAAGCAATGAAATTGGCAATAGCTGATTTAAATATTAACCCTGATTATGTTTTAATTGATGCGATAAAACTAGACTTAGATATTCCTAGTTTAAGTATTATTAAAGGGGATTTAAAAAGTATTTCTATAAGTGCGGCCTCAATCGTAGCAAAAGTAACAAGAGATCAAATAATGGATGAATTAGGGTGTAAATATCCTCAGTATGATTATGAACATAATAAAGGGTATCCTACTAAAAAACACTTAGAAAACATTTCTAAATATGGAGTTCATGAGCATTATAGATTTACTTTTAAGCCAATTAGTGATTTAATAAATAAAGGTGATAAAAATGATTTATAAGATTAATAAAAGATTATATAACTTTATTATTCTTTTTATCAGTATATTTTGTACCGATATTATTTTAAAACTAGTTAATAACAGTAATATATTCAACTGGGCAATGTTTAGAATATTTTTAAGTTCAGTATTAATTAGTTATTTTTTAAGTTACTTTGTTACTAAGTTTAAAGAAAAAACAATGATGATTATTAATATAGTCCTTGCGTTTTTAGTAAG
>JAAZHN010000089.1 GCA_012510695.1 Mollicutes bacterium | reverse complement strand
TTGTTTTTCTTCCTTTCAATAACCCATAAGAAAACAATCGACAAAGATATTTAAAACTATTATTAGACTAAATGCAACTTTATCTTTTTTTAATATTTAAATTGCATTTAACTATTTAAGTAATAAAAATTTGTTGAAATCTTGTAATATGTTCAATACTATTATATAATACACATTAATTTTAGGGGGAAATATGAATAAACAAAATAATTTAAAAAGAGCAATCACTGATATAAAAAATAAAACAAGTAAGAGTGTTGACTTTTTATTGAGTGATTCAGTTTCAGAAACATTGTCAAAAAAAGGAATTTGGTTAAGAAAACCACTTGCCCCATTAATGAGAAAAGCCTATATAAATCAAAGTGAATTCAAACTAATTATCGACAAGAAGGAACCATTACCAAAAACAAGAGTGGGCAAAATATTTATGGTAAATCATACATGTGCTGATGACATTGTTTTAGGAGTAAATGTTGTTAAAAAAAGTGGTTATATCCTTTTTGGTAATAAGTATTTATCATTAGATACAATAAATGGTTTAGGACTTTGGGCATATGGTCAGATTCTTTTAGATCGTGATGATGAATTAAATAGAGAATCTTCAGTCGAAAAAATGAAGTTTGTTTTATATAATGGTGTAAATGTTATTGTTTATCCTGAAGGATATTGGAATCTTGCTGATAATGGTCAAAAAGATGAAAGAAATTTAGCGGATGATCATAATTCTGAAAGTTGGTTAATTCAAGATTTTAATATCGGTAGTTTTAAATTAGCTCAAGCAACAGGAGCATTAATTGTACCAACCGTATTACATTACGATGCAGTTGGCAAAAAAATGTGTTTTGGGAGTAGATTAAATCCTATTGGAATAGAAAAAACGGATAATGTATTTGCAAAAAAGGATGAAGTTGTTCAAATATTTATCGATGAAAAATATCGTTTAATGGAAAAATATTCTAATCATCAAAGAGAAATCTTAGAAAGTGAAAAAACTTTAAAAGAACAATGGGAAGAATTAAAAGAGTATTTTATTCGTTCTTGTGATATAGAAAGTATTGGTTACAAACTTGATTTGGCAGACGAAAAAAGAATTGGTAAAGCAAAAGTTGTCAAGGGAGTAATAACTAATGAAGAAGCATTTGCACATTTAGAGTCAATAGATTATAATAATGATAATGCATGGCTCTTAAAGAAAACATATACGGGCCGCAGACAATAGTTTGAGGTGGTTAATATATATAATATATATATTCCGTTATGTAGTTTATTATTAAATATATTTTTAATCATTCTTTATTTAATTAAAACATCTAAGTTAAAAAAAGAAAATAATTATTATTTTAGAATGATTGTTGATACATTCTTTATGACTGTTTTTTGTATAGTGGCGGTTTATCTTTTGTATGTTGGTAAAGATAACCCTGAACTAGTTAAAATTATTAAACTATCTAATAAGTTAGAGTGTTTTTTCATTGTAAACTTTTTTAGTAATTTATTGATGTATACTATTTATTCTTGTAAATTACAAAAAAGATATACATTTAAGTTATATGTTATTTTCAATTTACTTGCTTTAATAACTCTTTTAATAGCCCCAGTAGGATTGAACGTTACAAATGATTTAAACTATATGGTTACTGTTGGTTTAGGAGTAGATATAACAACTATTTTATCGGGGATAATTGTTATTATGACACTAATAATTGCCATTAGATTTAGAAAATTATTAGAAGGTAGAGTAATACCAATAGTTTTACTTTTAATTTTTATTGTATTAATAATTTTTGTTCGCTCAATAATTCCTGAAGTTATTCTTTTAGAATTTCTTGCAACCTTTGCAACAATGATTATGTATCATACCATTGAAAATCCTGATCTTAAAATGATTGAGAGTTTAAATATAGCAAAAAGTGAAGCAGAAAGAGCTAATATGGCTAAAAGTGATTTTTTAGCTAGTATGAGCCATGAATTAAGAACACCGTTAAATGCAATTACTGGATTTTCTCATGCAATATTAAGTTATGATAATTTACCGATTGAGGTAGTAGATTATGCTAATGATATTGTTAAATCATCGGATACTTTATTAGAAATCGTTGGAGGAGTATTAGATGTTTCTAAAATTGAATCAAATAAAATGGAAATAGTTGAAGTTTTATATAAGCCAAAAGAAGAATTTGAAAATTTAGCAAAACTTGCTAAATCTAGAATAGGTGAAAAACCAATAATATTTAATTATAAGATTGCTGAGGATGTTCCTTATCAATTATATGGAGATCGGGCTAATATAAAGAAGATTGTTACTAATTTATTAACTAACGCAGTTAAGTACACAGCTAAGGGGCAAATATTTTTTAATGTAAAATGTATTAATAGAAATGATATGAGTTATTTAATTATCAGTGTTCAAGATACCGGAATGGGAATAAAAGATGAACATATCTCAAAGTTATTTACAAAATTTGAAAGATTAAAAGTTGAAAAAAATACAACTGTAGAAGGAACAGGACTAGGTTTAGCAATAACTAAAAAGTTAGTAGAACTAATGGGTGGAAAAATCAATGTTAAGAGTCAATATGGAGTAGGTTCGATATTTATGACTCAGATTCCCCAAAGAATAGCGATGATGTCAAAACCACTTACTGATACTCAGATGTTATCAACACTTGAATTAAAGAAAAAGCAAGATGAAGAAGTTAAAAAAATAAATGGTCAAAGAATCTTAATCGTCGATGATAATTCATTAAATATCAAAGTAGCAAAGATTGCCTTAAAAAATTTCAATTTAATTGTCGATGATGTTTCAAGTGGTGAAGAATGTTTAAAAAAGGTCAGAACAAGTCCAAGATATGATTTGATCTTAATGGATATCATGATGCCAGAAATGAGTGGTGAAGAAACATTTGCTGAATTAAAAAAACAAATGGGTTTTAATGTTCCAGTTATTGCCTTAACTGCAGATGCAGTCGCGGGTGCTAAGGAAAAGTACTTAAATCAGGGATTTACAAGTTATATATCTAAACCATTTTCACCTGAAGAAATAAAAAGTGAATTAGTTAAAATATTTAAATAATAAGAAGTGTTAAAACTTCTTTTTAATTGCATTAAGCCCCTTAATAGAGTATTATTATAATAGGTGAAAAGTAATGAATAATAGGGGTCAAGCATTAGTAGAGTATTTATTGATAATCATTATTATTAGTACAATTGCAATTACAGTAATTGGTTTTTTTGCTAATCAAATAAGAGATACAGTAACAGAAGTATCATGCTCCTTAACTAATGGGGAATATATCCCTGGAGAAAAACCAGGTGAAGGCAAGTGCGAAAAATGAAAAGAAATGGTCAAGCTTTAATTGAATTTATTATTATTTTACCAATACTTATTTTTATTTTGTTTGCAATTATCGATTTTGGTCTAATATTTTCAAAAACAAATAGTTTAGAAAATAAAATAAATGAAGTAGTAACTAAGTATGAAAAAGATGAAACATTTACAGAAATAGAAAATAGTTTAAAAGAATATAATCCCAAGATTAAAATGTCAATTGAAAATGAAAATAATAAATATGTCTCAATTAAATTAACTGAAGAATATAAAACCATAACTCCAGGTCTTAATTTAATCCTAGGTAATCCTCATCTTATTGAAGTAGTAAGAGTGATATATTATGAATAATAAAGGTCAAACATTAGTAATATTTGTCATCTTAATTCCAATTTTCATCTTAATTCTTGCTTTAGTAGTGGATAATGGGTTAATAATGAATGCTAAAAATAAAATAATTAATACTAGTGAAATTATTATTAAAAATGTTTATCACAAATTAGATGAAAATAATCATGAGAGTTTAATTAAAGAGTTATATGATAAAAATGAGATTAAGTATACAAACTTAATAACTAATTATGAGGATAATAAATTAACGATAAAGATTAAAAGTGCAGTAAAAAGCATTTTTGGAAAAGTTGTTGGAATGGATAAATATAAGTTTGAAATAAGTTTGACTGCAACAATTGAAAATGCTAAAATTATAATAGAAAAAGGGTAGAATAAATGGCGAGTAAGAAGGGTAAAACAATTTGTATATTTTCTGCTAAGGGTGGAGTTGGTAAAACAATTCTTACGACTAATTTAGCAGGAATTTGTGAAAAGTTGAAAAGAAAAACTTTGATCATCGATCTTGACCTAACTGGTGGAGGACTTTCTGTTGCCTTAAATAGATTCAATCAAAGAACTATCTATCATTTAGTTGATGATTTATCAAATAACCGTCGTAAAGATTATTTAGAGTATGTAACAAAGTATGATGATTATATAGATATTTTAGCAAGCCCAAGAGACCCAAGACAAGGTAATAAAATCGATGCATTTTTTATCGATAATATAATTGAGCAAGCATCATATCTTTATGATGTAGTTTTAATTGATATGAGTCATGTTTTAAATGATATTAATTTAGTTACTTTAGACAAGGTTGATAAAATATTATTTTTAATGACTAATGATCCTTTAGAACTTAAGAATATGAAATCAATAATGAGTATATTTAGAGATTTAAATATCGATAAATATAAAGTTATATTAAATAATAGTCGGGATACTAATAAAAATTATTTTAGTTTATTTGATATTAAAAATATTATTAAAGCTAATATTGATTATACAATTAGTCCAAAATTCCATATTAAAAAAATTGATTCCTATATTATGAATGGTCAAATAGTAACTCTTCATCCAAGATGTGAATCAATATTTGCTAAAGATTATTTAACAATGTCAACCATGATGATCGATATATTAGGTGAAGGGTTGGTGGCAAGAAAATGAATAATAAATCCTTAACTGAAGCTTTTGATATGAAAAAGACAAAAGCGATTATTACTGGGATAAGTGATTATGAAATATTTCCCGATAAAACTTTATTAGAAGATTTAAGAACAAAAATAATTGAGAATATTATTGATAAAGAAATACCTAAGGGTCAAGATATTCAAGAATTTGTTAATGAAGTAATTGATGCTTCCCTAGAAGGTTATGATTTAACTAACTTGGAAAGAAGTCATATTTTTAATTTAATTGATGATGAAATAAATGGTTATGGCCCGATTAGTCAATTATTATTAGACAAAAATATAACAGAAATAATGGTTAATGGTCCTGAAGAAGTTTATATTGAAATCGATGGTAAATTAATTAAAGATGATAGTGTTTCATTTATCAATGATGAACATATTATTAGAACAGTCCAAAGGTTAATTCAACCACTAGGAAGAACAATTGATGCGAATAATCCAATGGTTGATTCAAGATTAGAAAATGGGGCAAGAATTAATGCAATTATTCCCCCATTATCAGTATCAGGTCCCGTTGTAACAATTCGTAAGTTTAAAGCTAATATGTCATTTGTTGAAGATTTAATAAGACAAGGAACTTTAACAACAGAAATGGCTAACTTTTTAGAATGTGCTGTCTTAGGTAAATTAAATATTATAATTGCTGGGGGAACAGGTAGTGGTAAAACAACTCTTCTTAATGTTTTAAGTAGTTTTATACCAAATGATGAAAGACTTATTACCATTGAAGATGCTGCTGAGTTAAGATTAGAACATGAACATTTAATATCTTTAGAAACAAGAACAACTAATTATGAAAAAGAAGGAGAAGTCACAATTCGTGATCTTGTCAGAAATGCCCTAAGGATGAGACCAGATCGGATTGTAGTTGGTGAGGTCCGTGGTAAAGAAGCATTTGATATGATGCAAGCGATGAATACAGGCCATGAAGGTTCACTGACAACACTTCATGCTAATAGTGGCAATGATGCTTTAAATAGGCTAGAAACAATGATTTTAATGAATAATATGGAACTACCTATTAAAGCAATTAGAGAATACATTATAAGTGCTATTGATCTTGTTATAAATATTGAAAGATTAAGTGATGGTAAAAGAAAAATAACAAGTATCAGTGAAATTTCCGGTACAGAAGATGAAAAAATAGTTTTAAAAGAAATATTTTCCTTTGTACAAATAGGCTTAACTGATTCTGGAGAAGTAAACGGTTATTTTGTTAAACATAATTTTATTCCAGAAGTTGCTAGAAAAATACTAGCTAAAGGAGTAGTCCAAATAAAAGAAATATACTAAGGAGGACTTTATGAACTATGAGATCTTATTAATTCAAATAGTTATTGGGTTATTGATCGGTTTAGTTTTAATTAAACTTTATCAAACTAAAAGAAGTATCTCGTATGAAAAAAGACTTGGTACTTATAGTATTAGCTCAGTAAAAGATAATGAACTATCATTTTTTGATCAGGTTTATTTATTTTTCTATGGTTTAATTAAAAGTTTTTCAAAGTTTATTTCTAGGTTTAAAAGTTCTAGAAAAAAATCAAGAAAGTATCAAAAATATATTACTTATGCTAAAAAAGATGAGTATGAACCGATTGATTTGCTCGCAATTAAATATTTAATTTTAATTACTTCCTTAGTAGTAAGTATTCTTTTTTCTTTAGCTCATTATAATAATTTAAATTACTTAATAATTATTTTATCTTTAAGTTCATTTTATTTATTAGATATTATTTTAATAATTAACTATAAAAGAAAGAAAGATTCTATATCTATAGAATTATTAAAAGCAATTACGATTATGAATAATGCTTTTAAAACAGGAAGAAATGTTATTCAAGCAATTGAAACAGTAACAACAGAATTAAATGGTCCGATTGTTGATGAGTTTAAGAAAATTTTAGTTGATCTTAAATATGGACTTAGTTATGATGCAGCTTTTAAAAGATTTTATCAAAGAGTTAGAATCGATGATGCTAGGTATATCGCGACTAGTTTAATTTTAGTAAATAAAACTGGTGGTAGTATTAAAAATGTCTTTAAAAATATTGAATATACAATTATGACTAGAAAAAAATTAGAAAACGAATTAAAAACATTAACTTCTGCTGCAAGAATGATGTATAAAGCCTTAATAGTCTTACCAATTATTATGGTATTAGTTATTTTATTATTAAATAATAGTTACTTTACACCTTTTTTTAAAAGTCCAATCGGGGTACTATTTTTCTTTTTAGCAAGTATTTTATTTATTACATATATAATCTTAGTTAAAAATATATTGAGGGTTAAAATAAAATGAAAAAGGATAAAAGTTTAACAACTAAAATATATATGAGTAAAACAATCAAAAAGATTAATACTAAGATTAAGCTTTTAGGTTTAAGTAATCAAGTTAAACTAAAAAGGTTTCTAACATTAAGACTTATTGTTTGTTTTGTTGTTTTAGCAGTTACAGTATTCATGCCTTATGGAATATTTTATGGGCCATTAATATCAGTTATATTTTGGTATGGTTATGAATACTTAGAGTTTGATCTGGCAATTAAACAAAGAGAAAAAAGATTTAATGAACAAGCTCCTTTCTTTTTTGAAGTATTAATCATGACTTTAGAAAGTGGAAGAAACTTAGAAAATGCTTTAATAATTACAGCAGATAATATTCGTAATGAATTAGGATTAGAAATAAAAAAATCATTAAATGAAATCAAGGTTGGAAAAAATTTAACAGAAGTTTTAACATCTTTAAAAGAAAAAATACCTAGTAGTGAAATAAATAATAT
>JAAZHN010000088.1 GCA_012510695.1 Mollicutes bacterium | reverse complement strand
GTTTTATCAACATATACATTAGCTTCTCTTAAATCACAATCTGTTTTGTTGCCTGCTCGATCTTTAATTGTATATGGATCTATATTAAATGTTTTAGTTGTGGTATTAAATAATTTGCTGCCACCTGAAAATGCTGGATCACAACCACTTCCATTCGTATCTGCACATCCATAATGTATGGTTCGATCATCTTTTGTCCAAATGGTTTGATCTCCATGGCTTGTACATGTCGGATCAACACGATCTAAAAATATATCATCAGAAGTTGTCTCAGATACATTAAGCGCTCTATCTCTAAATTTAACATAAACAAACTTTTGACCATCATTCCCTGATAAAGTCATCGAATGAGTAGTTGCATAATCTATCCAATTTGCATCTGGACAAGTAGAGGTTTCACTTACACACATTTTTTCTACACCTGATGTAGCATCAAAACTACCTATTGTTAATGTAACCGCGGCCTTGTTTGTATATGGTGCATTACCATTAATAAATACTGATATATTTGTTGGTTTTATCGTATCTAACATTATAACTGCAGTATAGGGGATTGAAATATTTCCTGCTCGATCTTTAAACCAAACTGTTACTGTTCTATTTCCTTCAATACTTTCTAAAGTCCAAGTTCTTGTTTCTTTATCGCTTTCCCAACCATTTTCTGGACAAGTATTTGTGTTACTAACACACATTTCATAAACTCCTGAAGCTGGTTGTTGATCAGTATATGTAAATTTTAAATTTACGTTTGGATTATTTGTATATTTATTACCATTATTAATTGTTATTGTTCCTGTTGGCTTTACTTTGTCATATAAAATACTATCAGATAATGGATTTGATACATTTCCATACTTATCTTTTAACCACAAAAACACATGATGAACTCCATCATTGTTGTTTGCTAAATTATATTCTATTTTCTTTATATTATAGTCTTTTATATTTTTATAAATCATACATTCTTCGGTATTCGTATATGAATAACAAAAATATGCAGCATCAGCATCTGGCAATGTTAATTCTAGGTGGATTCTTGTATTATTTGTAAAATCTCCTTCAATGATTCTCATCGAACCAGTTGGTGGAGTTATATCAATTTCATATTTATCTCCCGCAGCAATTTGTTTCTCAATATGAATTCCACAGTTCCCTGCTAAATCATATTTAGCAACTATCTCTTCATTTTCATATCTGAGTTCAACACTACCCATTAAATATTCTGTTTTTTCAATCCCATTTAAATTTGGATTTGTTAAATATAGTTCATTTTTACCATCACTTGTTAAAAATTCTTCCTTAATTAAGGAATTTATGGAAACACAAACCTTTTCTGTATTAACCTTAAGTTCATTTTTAAAGTTTTCTGCATAATTAGCCGCGGCTATTTCTACTAACTTTACTTTGTTCTCATAAGCTTTTTCTTGGGTGTTACCAGACATATTATTGTATATTGGTACTGCAATTATGATTAAAACGCCTATTATGGCAATTACGGTGATTAATTCAACCAAAGTAAACCCTTTTCTTTTCACTATATTCACTCCTATATTATGTTATAATTATAACATAATATATAAACTTTTAAACTATTTTATAATACTTTTTTATTTGTTTTTAAATCTTTTTGTTTTGTTTGCAAAAATTCATAAAAAACACACTAAATTTTGTTGTGTGTTTTTTATTAAAAATTTAATTTGCACTGTAACAAATAGTTATCAGGCCACTTTTACTGTAATCACACTGAATAGCACATGAATTACCAGCGTTATCATATAGAGTTACTTTTTTAGCTGTTGATGAAATAGTTCCTGATGATGTTTTACATCCACTGTTAGAATCAGAGCAAGTAACAGTCAGAATCGTTGAGTTTGTATATCCAGCATAGTTACAGGTTGGTGCAATTGTATCAACTCTATTTTTTGGCGAAGTACACACCGTTGAATTGCCAGCATTATCTTTTATAGTAATTTCACAGACTGCCCCATTTGCTGCGGCAGTCTTACAGCTGGTTTCCGGAGGTACTAATCCTGAGCCACCAGCTTCATCTTTACTACCTGAAAATGTAAATGTTTGTGACTGCCAAGTGGTTTTCCAAGCGGGAGTATGAGGTGAGAATGTTCCACACGTTGGCGCAGCTATATCAATGTTTATACTGTCACTAGTACGAGTTGAATCATTTCCAGCAGCGTCTTTAAACCAAACATATACTGTCGGTGTTGATCCTAAGGTCCATGCTTTAGAAGTAGCATATGTTTCCCAACTAGAGCATGATGTTGTATTACTTATACACATTTGTTCCACATCTGTTTCTTCATCTGTTGCATTTAGAGTTAAAGTGACAGACTTACTGTTTGTCCACCCTGCACCTCCATTTATTTTAACTGTTCCTGTTGGAGGATTTGTATCTATTCTGTTTGCTGGTGAAGCTCCACAATTTTCAGGGTTTCCTGCTTTATCATAAATTGTAATATTGCATGTTGCATTATGTGTTGCTGCGGCAGTACATTCATATGAAGACTTGCTCATTCCTGAACCACCTGTATTATCTGTACTACCACTTAATGAAAAACTCTGAGTTGCAGCAATAGTAGTATAACGAATAGAATTGGTAAACGTTGTACTTCCTCCATCATATGAAGTATTACATCCTGAATGTGCATCAGAACATCCCCAATATATTACTCTATTTCCAATTGTCCAAACAGAAGAATCTCCACTATTTGTACAAGTTGGTGCTGTGTTATCAACATAAACATTAACAGTTACCGATGGACAAGTCTTTGTGTTACCGGCATAATCAACTATGTTATAAGCAGTTGTTGAAGCCGTTGTAGCAGTTGATGAAAAATTTTCAG
>JAAZHN010000087.1 GCA_012510695.1 Mollicutes bacterium | reverse complement strand
TTTTATTCTTAATTATAAAATTTGTTAATAAATTAAAACCAGCTAAAGAAGAAAAAGCAGAAAAACCAAAAAAAGCAGATGATGTTGTCTTATTAGAAGAAATAAGAGATTTACTTAAAAAACAAAACAAAAAATAAAAGGAATTAATTAAAATTCCTTTTTATATGCCATGTCATTTTCATTCATAAATTCAGCTAATTGAATTAAGTTAACTGCTGAAGCAATCTTTTCGGTTGTTGTTATTACATCTTCAGAACCATCACTAATTTCTTGATATGTTAAGCCAAAATTCATTACTCCTTCATCAACAGCTTTATTTAATAAGTATTTAGTTTGTTCTTGTTGAATTGATTCTAACATAATCTCTTTTCTAGCAATTGATCTTTCTAATTGTTTTCTTTTGAAAATACTATCAAGACCTGATGCAGTAAGTTCTAAAACCGCAAGATTATATTTATCTTGGTGCAAGCTTAAAGATATTTCTTTTTCAAAATCAATGTTTTTATCAAATGCTTGGTGGTAATCACCGATAATTTTATATTTAGATCTATCACCATAATCGATAACTGATCCTTTTTTAGCTCTTGAGTTTAAAACCTTAAGAGTTTTTATTAACTTTGCTCTTCTTTCTTTTAATTTATTAATATAAACAAAGTATTTAGTTTGTTCTTCTTCGGTCAATTCATCATTTCTTAATGCATCTAATGCATAACGAATATTTCGGTTATAAAACTCTAGTGATGAATCATACATTTTTATTATATCTTTATTTATATTGTCTTTAAAATCTTCTATTTTCATACCCATTACTCCCTGAAAATATTATATCATATTAATCATTATTGTAAAATATGCTAAAATTAAATTGGTGATATAAATGAAAGTAGCTATTTTAGGTCCTGGAGCCTATGGTTTATCCTTAGCGGAGATGTTTAATAAAAACAATTGTCAAATAACAATGTGGTCAAAATTTACTGATGAAATTAAAGAATTAGATGAATTAAGAATTAGTAAAAAATTACCTAATTATAAAATACCTAAAAATATAAAATTTACTACTGATATGGAAGAATGTGTTACGGGTGCTGATTTAATTGTTATTGCTGTTCCTGCAGGCCATGTTGATACAGTTTCTTTAGAATTAAAAAATCATTATCAAAGTAATCAACATTTATGCATAGCCTCAAAAGGTATTGAACAGGATACTTGTCTTTTTGTCCATGATGTTGTTAGTAAATATATTAAAACAAAAAAACTAGCAGTTATTTCTGGACCTTCATTCGCGATTGATATAGTTAGTGGTTATCCAATTGGTCTTTCTTTAGGGACTACTAATGCTAGTACAGAAAAAATATTAAAAGAAACATTACAAAATGATCGTTTAAAATTAAGAACATCTAATGATATAACCGGTATTGAAATATGCGGTTCAATTAAAAACGTAATTGCAATTGCTGCAGGTATGTTAGATGGATTAGGGGCGAATGAATCAACCCAAGCAATGTTTATTACAGAATCACTACATGATATAAAAGGTTTAATTAAAGCTCTTGGGGGAGATAAAAAAACTATTCTTTCTTTTGCTGGTTTTGGTGATTTACTTTTGACATGTACAAGTACTAAGAGTCGTAACTTTACTTATGGTCACTTAATCGGATCTAAAAAGTCAAAAAAAGAAATTGCTAAATATATAAAGAGCACGACTATTGAAGGGCTATATACTTTAGAATCTATTTATGAATTAATTAATAATAAAAAAGTAGATATGCCAATAATTGATTTAATCTATGATATTATTTTTAAAAATAAAAACCCTGAACATTTACTTAAATTTCTTATTGAAAAAGAATAACAGTGGCATAATAAAATTAATTTATAAATAGTTATATAGGACTATTTAGGTTTTATAAAATCTTTAAAAAAGGAGTAGAAAAATATGTACTTAAAAGATGAAATTTATATGGGGCTTACTGGTGATAAAAGGGTGATGATGAATTTAAAAATGTCTAATCGTCATGGCTTAATTGCTGGAGCTTCAGGAACTGGAAAAACAATTACAATTAAAGTAATGGCTGAGAGTTTTTCTGATGCTGGCGTGCTTAATACAGTAACAATCACTGCAACTATTAATGGAGTTTCAAAAAGTACAAAATACATCATTGAGCCCGAAATGTATTTCCTTACTACTACAAATTATGAATTTAGAGATAATTGGACATCTTCTGTTGGAAACACAGTAATTATCCGTTCGCCAGGAGTCCAGAGGAATTACGACATTACTAGTTATCATTCTTCAATCATAGCAGTAAAGTATACTCCTGAGAGATATTTAGAGATAAAATGTTTAAAACCAGGAACTGATAATATTACACTTACCTCTTATGCTGGACAAAAAAGGACTTATACAGGATATACATGTAAATAAAAAATTAAAAAGTAAGAAATAATACTTCTTACTTTTTTCTATGGTATAAATATTGTTTAATAGTCTTATTATCTTGTTCATGTTCCATATTAAATAACATATAGGTAAATATATCTGAAGCTACTTTTAAAGAGTTATGTCTAATAAGTTCATTTTCAACTATATAATAATTATTAGCAATCACTTTAACATCATATAAATTTTCTTGATCTAATAAGACCGGGTCTTTTTGTTCTGTAGTTTCATATTTACGCCTTGATATTTCATCAATTACTTCGTTATTAGCAACTACCACAGATATCTTCTTTTCACCTAAATACTTATTTAAAAGATTAACATGATCTGATACTTTAAAATCATCAGTCTCCCCTGGTTGGGTCATCATATTACAAGCATAAAGAATAGGTGAGACTGATTTATCTAAAGCAGTAATTATCTCAGAACATAAGAGATTAGGAATAATACTTGTATAAAGACTACCCATACTTAAAACAACTAAATCAGCATCATATATCGCTTGAACAGCTATCTCATTAACAATTGGTTTTTCTTTATAATAAACATATTCTATTTTGTTATTAGCTTCAGTTATATTATGTTCACCTTCAATTACACTGCCATCTTTCATCTGGGCCATTAAAGTAACATTATCTTCAGTTAAAGGAATAACTTTTCCTTTTAAGTTTAATAATTTAGATAATAACTCAATCCCATCACTCATATTGCCACATGTGTTGGTTGCGGCTGTTAATAAGAGATTCCCGATTGTATGGCCATTTAAACCGCTAGATGTAGCAAAACGATAATCTAATAATTCTTCAAATAAAGTTTCCTTAGTGTTCGATAAAGCAACTAAAACTTTTCTAACATCACCAACAGCAGGAATTCCAAACTCTTCTCTTAGTCTTCCTGTACTTTTACCATCATCACTTACTGAAACAATCGCACTTATATCAACAGGGAAATTTTTAAGTCCTTTTAATAAGGAACCCATACCTGTTCCCCCACCTAATACTACTACTTTTTTATTCATTTTGATCAACCATTTCTATTTGTTATTTTACAATAAATTTAATTAAATAACAAATAATTTCTTGGTTATTTTATGGTTTATTCTTACATAATATATAATAATTATTGGTTTGATGCCAAGAGGGCAAAGAAAAAAGAACCTATTTAGTTCTTTATACTCAAACTGGTCGGGATATAAAAGGGATTTCCAAATTTTTACTTTTCTTTAATACTTTCTTTGTTATTGTCTATTGTTTTTACTTCTTCATCTATAACAAATGCTGATTGTTCCTCAGTTAAATTTAAAATTTTATAACCTCTTTTTGTATATTCTTCCGTGCTAATGTCATGATCTTCTTTTTTTCCTTTCGAAGCATAATGACACGATAAAGATATACCATTCATAACATCAAAACCACTAGTATCTAAATCAGGCCACAAATTTTCATCATTTGAACATATATTGCAAGTTTGAATATCTTTTCCAAATATAATTGCTCCTGCACTTCCGCCAAAAACAATTCCACCATTTTCTATATATTCTTTAATTTTACTATATCCTTTAGACTCCTTTAAATATTTTAATAATTTATATGTATTCCCGCCGCCAATAAATAATGAATTATACTCACCTAAATCTACATTATCAAACTGGCTTATATTGGTTATCATTACGAACTTATCAATTCCATATGGTAAAAGCTCTCCCTTTAACCAATTCAAACAACTTTCATAATCTTCATTTTTCCATGCTAATGGTATATATAAAACCGGTTTACTGTGGTCTATAATTTCTGCATACTTTTCATAACTTTTTGAAACTTTTTCTCCAAAAGAGATGATAAATTTAAAAATGAAATTTGATTTAATTTATTATTTATGATATTATATAATACATAAAAGGTATAGGAGAGGAGAATTTATGAAAAATAAATTAATATTTATTTTGATTTTTATCTCAATTTTTATTTT
>JAAZHN010000006.1 GCA_012510695.1 Mollicutes bacterium | reverse complement strand
CTATTATATCTCTTGTAGTACCTGCAATATCAGTTACTATAGCTTTTTCTTCTTTTAATAAAGCATTTAATATACTACTTTTTCCTACATTAGGTTTACCTAAGATAGAAACATCTATACCTTCTTTTATTATCTTTCCATTTTTAGAATCTTTCAATATATCTAATATTTCATCTTTAACCTTTTTTAACTCAGGTTTTAAAATTTCATTTGTTACTTCTATTGCATCTTCATATTCTGGAAAAT
Source organism: Mollicutes bacterium (assembly GCA_012510695.1). Lineage (GTDB taxonomy): Bacteria > Bacillota_I > Bacilli_A > RF39 > UBA660 > JAAZHN01. Next base: position 2,883 of record JAAZHN010000006.1, on the reverse strand, counting down.
CTATATTTACTTCAATATTTGCCATTAGAGATAAAATTTTATTTCTTAAATCAGATATTTTTTTTGATACTTTACCATCTATTTGATTAATAAACATTATTCTTTCACTTTCTGTTTTAGAATTTATTAAATCTTGAACTGCTTCAGCCTGAACTAGATCAATTCTTCCATTTAAAAATGCTCTTTTAGTAAATTCACCTGGTTCTGCTAATCTACAACCTTTAATTATTAATAATTCTAGTATTTTATTTGTTATAGCTATTCCACCATGACAATTAATTTCTACAATATCCTCAGTTGTAAATGTTTTTGGTGCATGCATTACAGAAACTAATACTTCATCTATTTTTTCTTTTTTATGAATAATAAAACCATAATTTATAGATTTTGTTTTGGCTTTTTTTAAGTCACCAGAAAAGATAGAATCAACAATTTTTATTGCTTCAACACCACTAACTTTAATAATTGAAATTGCTCCAGTGCCACTTGAAGTAGCTATCGCACAAATTGTATCATTCATAATTATCCCTCTCGATGGCTAATTATATCATAATTTAACTAAATTTTTATTAAATATAATTAAAAAAAGGATTATTCATCCTCTTCTTTACTTTGATATTTTATTACTACACATCTATTAGGTTCTTCACCTTCGCTTGTTGTATAAACTCCTTTAAAATTTGTTAAACAATTATGAACAATTCTTCTTTCATATGAATTCATACTTTCCATTGTGACATCTACTTCTGTACTAACAACTTCTTTGGCAATTCTTTTGGCCATTCTTTCAATATTTTCTTCTTGTTTTTCTTTATAATTTTCTACATCTAATGAAAAATATGGATATAAACCAGTTTGGTTATATATTGATTGTTTAATAATCATATTAAGGGCTTCTAATGTTTTACCATTTTTACCAATTAATATCGAATTACGATCAGAATACATTTTAATTTGAACTTTGTTTGCTCTTATTTTTGTTTCAAAAGAAACATCAATATCCATTTTTTCTAAAATTAATTTTAGTTCATCTTTGATAAATTCACTTACTTCATTTAAAGGTAATATTGATACTTTGTAACCTCCTGATTTAAATAATCCTCCCTTTGTTTCCTCTGCCTTATAAACTACTTCTTGTTCTTGAACATGTAATTCAATAAGCCCTTTTTCTAAAGCTTCTTCTTTTGTTTTTGCTTCAAATACTTCTAATTTCATTTGTTATCATTCCTTTTTACTATCATATTTTGAATTGCGGCGAATGTATTTGTGACAATCCAATATAGTGCAATTGCTGTAGGTAAGTTTAATGACGCTACTGAAATAAATCCAATCATAAAAATCATCATATATTTTGATTGTTTAGCTTGATCAGATTGCATTGCTTGATTACCTTTTAAAGCATCTCTCATAGAAAAATATGTACTGGCAATTATTAATGCTACTAATAATATATATAAATAATTACCATTAGATATACCAACCATTGGTGTAGTACCTAATTGAAATGTTAATAATTTTTCTTCAAATATTGCTGGAACACGATTTATTGCTTCTAAGAAAGCAAAGAATAATGGAAGTTGTAAAATTGCTATCAAACATCCTGACATTGGATTTACTCCGTGCTTTTTATATAACATCATCGTTTCCTGACTTTTTGCCATCATAGATTCTTTATCAGTTTTATCTTTATATTTTTTCTCAATTTTTTGCATTTCTGGATTTTTTTCTGTCATTTTCTTTGTTTGTAATGCGCTTTTTTTTGAAATTGGCATTAATATTATCCTAATAAACAAACCAACAAGCATTACTGATATTCCATAATTTTTAACAAAATTTCCAATAGTAACAATAGTCCAAGCTAAAGGTTTAACAAAAATAGATTCCCAAATTCCTTTATATTTAATATCACTTGGTTTAAATTTTGAACATTCCGGTAATTTTTCTATTGGAATTTCTAAATTTGCTTTATTTTTTTCATATAATTTTAGTAATTCTGGATCTTTTGGTTTACATAATATATTAGAAGTTACAACTTGGCCAGTTTTTTCATATGTAACTGTTTTTTTTGTCTCTGGATTTTTTAAATATTGTGTACAACCACTTACTAAAACTATTAATAAAACTCCTACTAATATTTTTATTTTTTTATTCATTTTTTTCCTCCTTCAATAAATTAATGAATTCTTTTTCTAGTATTTCATATTTAATTTTTAAACATTTGTCTTTTACAATTATAATATAGTTTCGATTATTTTTAAATAAATATTTGTTTTGATCAATCATAGATGTAACTATTCTTTTTAATTTATTTCTCACAACTGCATTTCCTACTTTTTTACCGACTGCTATACCAAACTTTGGTTTAAATGATTTAGATTCAACAAAAAAAATATTGAAATATTTATTATTCAAACTTTTACCTTGATTAAGAATAAAGTCAAATTCATAATTCTTCTTAATTTTTTCGTATCGCTTCATATGAATACCTATCTAGTTCTTTAACTGAATAATGTTAGTATACCATGGATAGACTTACCATTAAAGTTTTATTAAATTAAGTTATGAACATTTTGTCATGTTTAAAAACTTTATTGTTAATAAGCATTTTGTTTAAATTGTTGAAAACTTTTTTATTATCAGTTAATATAGGTAACTAACAAATTATTATTGTTTATAAATTGTTCAAAAGTCGTGTTGAAAACTTTTTATACTTTAACAATTGTTCAAATTAAGTTAAAATTAACTTAAGAAAAATATTAACAAGCGGGGAGGTTTATTAATGAATAATAATTCTTTATGGAATGATGTCTTAAATAAATTAAGAGACCAAATATCTCCCGTTTCTTTTAATGCTTGGTTTAAAAATATCCAATTATATAATAT
>JAAZHN010000086.1 GCA_012510695.1 Mollicutes bacterium | reverse complement strand
ATGTCACTTTACACATGACTGATGCTGTATCTGCTGATAGGAATATTGGTGAATATACTTTTAAAGTTAATAAATACTATAAAATTGTTAATAACTCGTCTTCGAGTACAAAAAAACCAGCTGTCGATAATAAAAACCCACATCAACCTCAACTAGTGCCAGATCTTGGTGAAAATACATCTGCTCCAACCTTTCCAACTGGAAATAGAGCATGCCTTATTGTCGATACATATACAAGAGAATGTGAGGGCACACCACCACTAGAAGGTGTTAAATGTTGCGAAGTTAAAAAAGATTTGATTACTGAAATTAAAAAGACAATCGAGGATTTAGAAACAACGATGATAGACATCGAGGTAAAAATTTCAGACAAAATTAGGGAGATCAAAGCAGCAATAAACAGTTTTAATAGGTGTTCGTCATACAATAATAACTATAGTTCTTTAGATGAACCAACAGCAGAAAATTTCACTTATGATGAAAAAAAATTACAAAATCGTTTGTGGACAGATCAAATAAAAGATATAGACTTACAAGTAAAAAGTAAAGGCCAAACATTATCTAGTTTGACTCCTTGTAATGTTACTGGAAATTCGTTGAATTGTGACGAGAATTTAAAGCCTAAAAAAGCTTCTTTCACATATTTTATGTTTAAGGAAAAAGAAACAACTAACTATTTTGCACTTAAGACAGAAGGAAAAAACTTTTTAATAAATGATCTTTCTTATGAAAGTTTTGTCAATCAATTTCGATACACAGAAGAAATTGAATATTATGACTATGCTCAGAGTGCTGCCACATATGATAAAAAATATTCAATTGGTCAAAGCTTTGCAGTAAAACAAAAGGGAGAAGTTATATCTAGTAAACACTCAGCGTTTTCGCTTTACTTAACTAAACTGACAATGAATCCTTTAGGTTATAACTCTCTACCAATTTCAAGTGTAACACCTCCAGATAATTATACTTACAAATTTGAAGTGGTGAAATTAGGTAAAGACAATCGTTTATTACCTGAATTTAAAAAGGTTCAAGAAATAACTACTCCAGAAGCTGAATATATTTGTTTATACCGAGTTGTTAAAGATGAAAATGACAAAGTGTGTTTTAAATCAGAAATTCCAGCTAATAAAAAGAGTACTGATTATATCATTCGTGAAGAATTAATCGCAAATAATAGTAAAGAATATACTTTGACCAATTATAAAAATGATTGTTGTGTTAGACTAGATGAGAAGGGTAAAAATATCGCGCCTGAAGCAATGGGTGAAGAAACATATAGAGCCCTTTGTCTAACATCAACTGATCCAGGCGAAGTTTGCTACGCAGTGCAAAAAGATGCAAAAGAAAAAGAAAATGATGTTAAAGTTGAAAAAATATTATTTGATGAGCTAGAAAAAGGAAAAATATCTGAGGATGAATTCAAAAAACAATGTTGTACACCGCGTGAAATAGCTGAATCTAATGCTGGGATGGGTAAAGAATTATATGATAGTTTGTGTCATGGAGCAACAGAGAAAAAAACTTGTTTTACCTCGACACCTACTGAACCATCTGATTTCCAAAAGTATAAAGATAAAACAATGACAGCCAATGATTTCTCTAATGCTTGTTGTTCAGCTCACGATGCCCGAGAAAAAATGGGTGAAGTCTTATTTTATCAACTTTGTACTTCAAAAAGAACCGGATGTATAGAAGAGTATTGCCCTGATGAAAAGAAAATAATAACTTGTTATGGTAAGATTTGTGTAGAATCTAACATGCCTAAGTTTTATGCCAGAATAATTGAAATTACTAACATCAATCCAACAAAAAGATTATTAGGTAATAACTGGCTGGATACTAAAGGAACAGCAGCCAAGAATAAAATTGAAACTGATGGTGGGGATATTTATCTATCTGAAAAATCTTATTCATTTAGTTTATCAGGTGAAAACATCAAAGAAATAAAGAGTTATAATAAAACTACAAATTATAATGACTTCAATCTAGTTTGTGATGAAGATGGTAACCGTTGCTTGAGCGATTTTGTTGATAAGTATGCTGATCCAAATACTCTTGATCGTGTACGTGACAATTGGTTATTTTACTCATATAAAGAAAATCAGTACCTTTATAAATAAGAGTGTAAATACTTAATCAAAAGATACATATATTTTATGTATCTTTTTTCATCGAATAAATAATTTTAGTTGATGAAAATTGTAGATATCATCGACATAAAAAGCACCATTTTTATTTACAAAAAAGTATTATGTTGTTATAATTAAATAAATACTAGATAAGAGATGAGTGAAGGGATGATATTAGTATTATTTTTTATAAGCATGTTCTTTTTTAATATGGATGTTCATGCTAAAGTTTGCACCCCAGAGGAAGTAAGATCATATGTTAGTCAAGCTAATAAAATAATTTATAAGATTGATTTTAATAAAACTGAAAAGTATATTGACATTAATTTGTATAATTTATCTGAAGAAATGGTAATGATTAATGTAAATGATAATAATGAAAGATATTATTTATCAAGTGATGTCTTAAACTTCAAAGTATACGAT
>JAAZHN010000085.1 GCA_012510695.1 Mollicutes bacterium | reverse complement strand
TTAATAACTTCTTTTTTATTAGCTTTATTCAATTCTTGAACTCTTTTTAGTAGTCTTTCACATACAAAAGGTCCTTTTTTTAAACTTCTTGCCATCTGTCCACCTATTTCTTTCTACGACTAACAATAAATTTGTTAGAAGCTTTCTTATTCTTACGAGTTTTTAAACCTAAGGTTGGTTTACCCCAAGGAGTAACCGGTGCCTTTCTTCCGATTGGTGAACGTCCTTCACCACCACCATGAGGGTGATCGTTAGGGTTCATTACACTACCACGTACTGTAGGTCTAACACCCATTTTTCTTTTTCTTCCTGCTTTACCAAAGTTGATTAATTCATAATCTTCATTACCGACTACACCGATAGTTGCCATGCATGTTCCAAGAATTTTTCTTGTTTCACCACTTTGTAGTCTTACCATTACATATTTTCCTTCACGACCTAAGATTTGAGCACTTGTTCCAGCGCTTCTACATAGCTCAGCACCTTTACCAGGTTTTAATTCTAAGTTATGAATTACTGTACCAACTGGAATGTTTTCTAAAGGTAGAGCATTACCAACTTTAATATCAGCATTAACCCCAGCTTCAATAATCATTCCTACTTCTAAATCTTTAGGTGCGATAATATATCTTTTTTCACCATCGTGGTAATTAACAAGCGCTATATTAGCATTACGATTCGGATCATATTCAATTGAAGCAATTTTTCCAGTAATATCTTTTTTATCTCTTTTAAAATCGATAATACGATATTGTTGTTTTGCCCCTCCTCCAATATGACGAACTGTAGTTTTACCACTATGATTACGTCCACCAGTTTTAGTTTTCTTAGCTAATAAACTTTTTTCTGGTTTCTTCTTAGAGAGATGTTTAGTATCTAATGTAGTCATTCCACGAAGTCCGGGAGTAACTGGTTTATAACTTTTAATCGCCATGATTTTTCACCTCTATAATTCTATTGTTTGGCCTTCTTTAAGGGTAATGATGGCTTTCTTATAAGTCTTAGTTTGACCCATATACTTACCAACACGACGATCCTTAGGTTTAGTATTTAAAGTATTAACTTTTTCTACCTTAACCTTGAATGCCTCTTCAATAGCTTTCTTTATTTGATTTTTATTTGCTTTCTTATTTACTTTGAAGACATATACTTTTCCATCTTGATTGATAGTAGCTGACTTCTCAGTAATAACTGGTGCAATAATGATATCTGTATAATCCATTATTTAAGCACCTCCTCAATATATTTAACTGATTCTTGATCAATAACCAAGTTTTCAGCATTAACTATATCTAAAACATTTAAATCCTCAACTAAAATAACTTCAACTTTTTGTAAATTACGAGTTGCCATGTATAAATTTTCTGCATCTCCAATAGTTACAAATAAAGTTTTACCTTCTAATTTAAGGGTTTCAAGTAATTTATTTCCTTCTTTAGTTTTTAAATTACCTAACACTAATGAATCTAATATAGTTACTTTTTTATCTGATAATTTATTAGTTAAAGCTGATTTAAGAGCTAAAACTTTTTCTTTCTTATTAGATTTAAAACCATAGTCTCTTGGAGTTTTAGCAAATGCATTTCCTCCACCTACCCAAATTGGTGAACGAGTACTACCATGTCTAGCACGACCTGTACCTTTTTGACGATATGGTTTTCTTCCTCCTCCTGCAACTTCTGCACGAGTTTTAGTTTTATGTGTACCTTGTCTTAAAGATGATAGTTGTAAATCAATAGCTTTTTTTAATACTTCTTGATTTGGTTCAATAGACCAGATATTATCTGAAAGTTTAACATCAGATACTTTTTCACCTTTAAGATTTAAAATATCTAACTTAGCCATTATTCATTACCCCCTTCTTCTTTAACTTCCGGTTCAGAAACTTCTTCTTGGGTTTCTTCTACTTTTTCTTCAGTAACTTCTTCAGTTGTTTCCTCAACTACTTCTTCAGTTTTTTCTTCAGTAGCTTCTTCTTTTACTTCTTCAGTAGGCTTTACTTCTTCAACAACTTCCTCAGTAACTTCTTCGACTACTTCATCAACAACTGTTTCTTCTTCATAAGCAACAAGCTCAACGTTACCTTTCTTTTTGCCTTTAATGTTTTCTTTAATTAAAACTAATGAATTTTTTGGCCCTGGAATATTTCCACTTACTAAGATGTAATTATCTAATTCATTAACTTCAACAATCATTAAATTTTGAATAGTAACTGTTTCATTACCCATATGTCCAGGTAATTTCTTACCTTTAGCTACTCTCATCAGTCTCATACTGCCAAGAGATCCTGGACGGCGATGAAATCTTGAACCATGTGTTTCTGGTCCTCTAGAATAATTATGGCGTTTAATAACACCTTGAAAACCTTTCCCTTTAGAAGTTCCAGTTACATCAACGATTTCTCCGGCTTCAAAAATATTTACTCCTACAGTGCTTCCTAGAGTGTAATCGTTAACATTAACTCCTCTTATTTCTTTTAAGAAGCGCTTAGGATTTGTGTTTGCTTTTTTAGCATGGCCAATCATTGGTTTATTGGCACTTTTTTCTTTACGGTCAAATACTCCTAGTTGGATAGCGTCATAACCATCTGTTTCTTTTGTTTTAATTTGTGTAACTACATTTGGTTCAACTTCAACAACTGTTACAGGAATTAATTTACCGTCTTGCGCAAATACTTGAGTCATCCCAACTTTGCGACCTAAGATTCCTTTCATTTTTCTTTCCTCCTAATATTATTTTTTAATTTCGATGTCCACGCCACTTGGTAAATCTAAGTGAGTAAGAGCATCAATCGTCTCTTTACTTGGATTTTTAACATCAATTAATCTTTTGTGTGTTCTTGTTTCAAATTGTTCTCTTGAATCTTTATACTTATGAACAGCTTTTAAGACAGTAACTTTTTCAATTTCTGTCGGTAATGGAATTGGTCCTGAGACATCCCCGCCAGTTCTTTTGATAGTATCAACAATTTTTCCTGCTGCTTGATCCAAAGATC
>JAAZHN010000084.1 GCA_012510695.1 Mollicutes bacterium | reverse complement strand
CTTTTATTGTTACCTAAAGATATCTTTTTAGTAGAGTTTAAACCTGTTGTTAAAATTGGACTAAAAGAAAATATAAATTCTAACAAAGTTAAGATGTGTTATGGAAGTAAATATTTTTTTAATAAAAGTTCATGTGAAGACATATCAAGTAATATAAAAGTAACTGGTGAAGTAGATATTAATAATGTTGGTAATTATGTCTTAGTATACACTATTGATTATAAAGGTATTTCAAAAACTCTAAATCAAACAATAATAGTTTATGATAATGAAAGCCCGGTAATCGACTTTTTAGGTCAAGATGGAGTTAACAAATGCATCAAAGGAAATATCTATGAACCTCCTTTTAAAGCAACGGACACTCAAGATGGGGATTTAACTAATAAAGTTAAAAGAAAAATTGATGGAGATTACTATGTCTATAGTGTATCTGACTCATCTGGTAATAAAACAGTTGCAAGAAGGTTTATCATCAATAATGATGTAGTACCCCCAAGAATAGAATTAACTGGTGGTAGTGAGATATATTTAGTTTTAAATGAAGAATATGTTGAACCGGGATTTGTAGTTTCAGATAATTGTGATCAAGATATTAATGAAAAAGTAATTATCTCAGGAACTGTAAATAGTCAGCAAGAAGGAACATATTTTATTACTTATGAAGTAACAGACGCCTCAAATAATTATACATCTGTAGTTAGAAAAGTAATTGTTGGAAAACAAAAACAAGTAATTGAAAATAAGGTAGTTTATTTAACATTTGATGATGGACCTAGTATTTATACAGAAAAGATCTTGGATGTTTTAAAAAAATATGATATTAAAGCTACATTTTTTGTAACTGCTCAGTTTCCAAAATACTTACCAGTATTAAATAGAATCCATAATGAAGGACATAGTATTGGCTTACATAGTTATAGTCATGTATTTAAAAAAATATATGCAAATGAAAACAATTTCTTTGAAGATATAGATAAATTAAATGAAGTAGTTAAAGAACATACAGGAACTTATAGCAAAATACTACGCTTTGCTGGCGGAGGTTCAAATCGAGTTTCTAAATTTAATCCAGGAATTATGACTAGACTTGCCAAAAGAGTAACAGAAAAAGGTTATATTTATTTTGATTGGAATGTAGATAGCCAAGATACATCACTTACAGACTCAAATAAAATAGCTGATACAGTAATTAAACAATTAAAGGGTAAACAACTTTTTTATATAGTATTACAACATGACAATAAAATCGCTAATGTGAAATCACTAGAAAAAATAATTGAATTTGGTTTAGAAAATGGTTATGTATTTAAGCCACTATCTACTAATAGTCCAGTTGTTCATCACCGAATAAATAACTAAACAATTGCAATAATTATCCATTTATGATATAAGTAATATATATAGATAGAACTTGATGTCATAAGGGAGGATTATATGAATGTTAATTATGATTTATTAAAAGTATTTTATATAGTTGCTAAAAATCAAAGCATTTCTAAGGCTGCTAAGGAGCTTAATGTATCCCAACCGGCTGTTTCCCAATCTATTCAAAATTTAGAGAAGTCTTTAGCTGGTCAATTATTTATTCGATCAAAAAAAGGAGTGACTTTAACTGAAGAAGGAAAAGCCTTATTTACGGATGTTAATGAAGGAATGAATCTTATCGCTAATGGTTTAGAAAAATTCCAAGAAATGCGTAATTTAGATGTAGGTAAGGTTAGAATAGGCGCTAATCCAATTATAAGTAAACATATCCTAATGCCTTATTTAAAAAAATATCATGATAAATATCCCAATATAGAAATAGAATTAGTTCATGAGTCAACAATAAACTTATTAAAACAATTGAAAATAGGAAGTATTGATCTTGTAGTTATGTCAGTACCAAGAAAAGTACTAGTGGATTTTGAAATATATGGATTCCAAGATGTTCAAGATGTTTTCATTGCTAATAGTAAGTATTATGAAAAAGCCAAATCATCATCAAATATTCATGAATTATTAAAATTACCAATTATAGTTGAGAAAAGTCCATCGATAAGTCGTGCATATTTTGATTTATTATTAAAATCAAGAAATTTAGAGTATCCACCAAGTATGGAAGTTGATAGTCAAGATTTATTGATAGACTTTGTGGCAAATGGTTTTGGAATTGGTTTTGCCACTCAAGAATATATTCAAGATGAATTAGAAAGTAAAAAGATATTTATAATCGATGTCGGACAAATACCAAAAAGAAAAGTTGGTCTAGCAATATCTAAAAAAGGCAATCTTAGTTTAAGTGCACAAAAATTGGTAGATTTAATCAAAGAAGTATAAAAATATGGTATACTGTTCGTAGTAGTAGGTGAACAAATGGAAAAAAATTTAGTCTTAGAAAAATTAAGAAAGAAAAACAACTTTACATACCAAGAAATGGCAGATTTCATTGGAGTTAGTAAACCTTATTATTGGCAGCTTGAAAATAATCAAAGAAGATTATACTATGATCTAGCGGTTAAAATAGCAAGGGCTTTAAGAACTAAACCTGATGAATTATTTTACCATCAGTATGAAAATGATAAATAATATGTCTAGTGCATATTATTTTATTTGTTTAAATAGCCACTTTGATATATAATTAAGGTGGTGAATAATAAATGGAAGTATTCGACTTAGAAATTGATAATCAGGTTAGTAAACCAGTAAATGAAACATTCTCACCGATGAGTAAAGTTAGTATCATCGAGTCTTATGGTGAAGATTTTACTGAAAAAGAATATATTACTGATCCCGCTATTGCTCGTGATGAAGAGATTAAAGAATCTATATTAATTTTATTGACCCCAGAAAAAAGTACTCTTTTAGTTGGTAAACCTGGTATTGGTAAAACAGCAATTGTCGAAGGATTAGGTTATCGAATTCAAAAAGGTTTAGTACCAGATGCCCTTAAGGGATGGAAATTAATTAAAATTAATATTACAAGTTTATTAGGAACTTCAATTAGTGAAGGTCAAACAGAAAATAGAGTTGAATTATTAGTCCAAGAATTAAAAACATTATCAAAAACAATTATATTTATCGATGAAATTCATCTACTTATTAATAAAACAGCAGGCTCAAGTATGGATATAGCTAACATGTTAAAACCAGGACTTGATCGAGGTACGATTAAAATGATCGGTGCGACAACTACTGAAGAATATGAAACTTATATTTTAAGAGATCGAGCTTTCCTAAGGAGATTCCAAAAAGTTGATGTTCCAGAACCAGATATTCCAACAACAACTAAAATATTAATGGGAACATATCCTAAAATTGAAAAACAAACTGGCGTGAAAATGGGATATACTGATTTTATTAGAGAAAAAATAATGTTATTTATTGTTGAAATGACTAGTGAATATAAAAGAGTATATGAAGTCGCGGCAAGATACCCAGATGTTTCTTTAACTGTACTTGCAAACGCTTTTAGTAATGCAGTATTTGAAAATGCCAAAGAAGTAAAACTAAAACATGTATACCAAGCAATTACCAATGCAAAAAACATTTATGAAGATGCAAAGGTTAAAGAAAAAGCCAGATTTAAAGAAATATTTAAAGATTTAATTATTGAAGAAGGATTAGATTTAGAGAATTTATAAAAGAAAAAGGGATGGCAGTGGAAAAAGAAAAAGAATTACAAACTGAAGAAAAAGGTTTGCAACCAATTAGAGTGGTCATAATACTTATTTTTATGATTATATCTTTGGTTTGTTATTTTTATTTTAGAAATGTTAATGCTGAAAAAGGATATTCAAATATTTGTGATACTCCATCAAGTAGTATTACTCCAAATAAACCGGATAAACCCAGTAGTGAAAAACCTAAAGAAGAACCAACTGGTGAGGTAGACCCTAATGAAATAAGTATTGATGATGACAAGGTAACTAACTTAATTAATTTATTTGCTTATGAAAAAAATACAATTAGTAATAAAACTCAATCAATCTATTCAAATGCTCCAGTAATAATTGATGGATTATCAGATAATCAAAAGTTAACAATTGCTCTTCACCACCATTTGAGCACGAATGCAGTTGAAAACTCTTATGTAAAATGTTCAGAATTAAATACATCTAAAGTCCAATTTATTTGTAACGATGATGGCTACGCAACAGTTAATGGAGTATTATTATCAATGCATCAATTTGAAGCAAGTGCATTAGCAAGTGATTATAAGTTAATATTCGGTGAAAAAAGCAGATATGTTACTCGTTCATTTGATACATTAGATGGCTATTCATGCACAGTTACAGGGTCAAAATATAAATGTATAAACCCACAAGAAAAACCAGTAGGAATTGAAACATACTCTTATGTTGTTAGAGCCTATGAATATGAAGATCGCCTAGAAATACACACTAAATATGTTTGGTTAGAAAGTGAAAAAGGTTATTCAAACTTCAATCATGAAAAACTATACTTTGAAGATTATAAACCCATAAGTGGGAATAATTTAGATAATATTAAAAGAACTAAAAATAATGAAATTGATACTTATGTTCATACATTTTCTAAAGAAGAAAATGGTTCATATTTTTGGTTAAAAACAGAGCTATTTGAGTAGCTCTATTTTTTTTGAAAATATCCTTTTTCAACATACTTAGTTTCATTTACTGAAATAAAGGCTTTATCATCAATCTTATCGATTAACTTTTTTAATTTAGGATAATGTTTTTTATCAACTTCAATTATAAGCATTAGTTTATTATCATGAGTTGGAATTGCTGATACTCCAAATCCAGCATCTTTAATTTTATCTAAAACATCCAAATCATTATTTTGAGTTATTACTTGAACCTTTAATTTACCATCGATTATTTTTGAAGAAAGAAAAGAACCAACGAAAGTCCCTACTGCATAACCACCAGCATATGAGAAAACTACATATAAACTATTACCAGCATTAGTAATTGCTTCTTTAGCAACTAAAAACCAAACTGTTACTTCAATAAAACCAACAATCATCGCATAAACTCTTTTTTCTTTAACTGTTAAAATCATTCTTGTTGTCCCTAGAGTTACATCAAAAACCCTTGCAAAAAATATTTTTAAACACAATACAAGTGTATTCATTTTCCTATCACCTATATGTATTTTAAGTTATTAAGAGTAAAAATACAAGTTATATAAAACCCTTTAT
>JAAZHN010000083.1 GCA_012510695.1 Mollicutes bacterium | reverse complement strand
GTATTTTGGGTTGGTACCTAAGAAAAGTATTAACGAAAGATAGAATAGAAAAACAGGTGACAGATTTATTTAATAGAGCATCTAAAAGTAACAAGTCAAGATTTTTCTATAATGGTGGTTTCTTTAACACAAAATACATGCAAGAACATGCTTCGTTAAGTGATGAGGAATATATAAATATGCTTAAAGAATATAAAGGTAAAGTATTAGCAATAACTGGTATGGCAGATATTCAAGCAGATCATAGAAAATTAGATAGTGTATCTTCTATTGATGGTATAACTATATATACTCCAGAAAAAGTTAATCATGTTATGAGAGAAGTAGATGGAGAACCTGATATAATTAATGTTAAAAAAGAATATAAAAAAGTATTAAAAAAGGATATTCATGAAGGAGTAAAAGATACAATAAGAAAATGGACAAGTCAGTTGTAATATCTGATTACAAATTACAATTTAACTATTTAAATAAAAGAACAGAAATCTGTTCTTTTTATATTGTATTATTTTTCAATACGATATACAATAAGTATGAAAAGTATAACCGGTTATACATAAAAGGAGAAGATAATATGAAAGAAAAATTTGTAGGAATTGCAAAAGTAGGAGAGAAAGGACAAATAGTAATACCTAAAGAAGCAAGAGATATGTTTGATATAAATCCTGGAGATTCTATTATTGTATTATGTGATAAATCAAAAGGAATAGCACTTCTTAAAGCAGATGAAATAGAAGATATGGCAGATAAAGTTTTCCCAAAAGGAGAAAAATAAAATATATTCTATGAAACTAGAGAACTTACATTAAAGATACAAATAAAGTTTTAAAATTATTAAATAAGTAATACAAAATTACAATTTGAAAGTGAGTTGAAGAATATGAAAATTAGTAACGATCAATTTAAAATAGATGATAAGAGCATTCTAAATTATTATGAAATAAAAACAGATAACCCAAAATTATTATTACTTCATGCTCAAGGAACTAATTCATTGAGTTTTATGAATGTAGTTGATAAATTATCAAAACATTTTCATATTTATTTAATTGATTATTATGGACATGGAAAAAGTTCTTTTAATAGAGAAAAATATAATTTAATTGATATTGGAAATGACATTATTAAATTTATAGAAGAAGTTATCAAAGATAATGTTTCAGTTTTAGGGCATTCTTCTGGTGGTCTTGTTGCTTCATACATTGCATCGAATTGCGAATTGTGTTCTGGACTTATATTAGAAGATCCACCATTTTTTTCAAGTGTTGGAGATAGAAGATTTAATACATACAATTATGTAGATTTATCGACTGTATGTCATAATTTCATATCTCAAGACGAAATAAAAGATTTTGTATATTATTATTTTATAAATCAATATTATTGGAACTTCTTTCCCGATGATTCCAGAGAAATGATTAGAACAAAGTTAGGAGAACTTGCATTAAAATATAGAGAAAAACACCCGGATAAAAATTTAAAAGTAATGTTTTGGCCTAAGAAATTTTTAGAAGGATTTAGAGGATTGCAAAATTATGATCCTTATTTTGGAGAAAGTTTTTATAATGATTCGTTTAATGCAAATGTTGATTATGAAAAGCTATTATCAAATATAAAATGTGAAACATTATTTTTGAAAGCAAAAACTACTATTAGTGAAGATAGTTTAATACAAGGTGCTTTAACTGATGAAGATTTAGAACAAGTAAATAAATTAATTAGTAATATGATTATAGAGCGATTTGATTGTGGTCATGGTATTCATATTGATAAACCAAAACAATTTGTAAAAGCATTAACAAGAAAATAACAAATTACAATTTATAAAGCAGATAAAAATATCTGTTTTCTGTGTCTATTTTCTATTTAGATGTGATTTGAATATCAATGCTTTTGATAATATAAGAGCCTTTAAGTAATCCCTTTCTGGTTTGGTAATGAATATGATTCTTTGGTTTGAATTGAAATTCTTGCATTAAATCCACCTCCATAAACTTGTGTTATTAATCACTCATATTTGCTTTAAAGTCAAGTTAATAGTGGATAAAATCAGGTATTTATGGTATACTGTGAGTAGATAAAGAAGATAGGTATATTGGAAAAAATGACATTTTAGATCCACTTTTAGATCCACAAACAGAGGATTTAAGAGGGAAAATAATAAAATCAAAAATGCAAATAAGCCCATAAATAAAGGTTTTATACAGAAAGTACAGACCAAACTCATTTAAAAATGAGATTAGAAATATACTGTTTTGTGGTATAATTTGAATATAATATCCAAGTATAAGGAGCGATAATAATAAAAATTGATTTAAATGAACTATTTAAAGAAAAAAAGAAAATCTATTAATGAATTTAGAAGAAGATTACGAATTCATAACAGAGAGATACTTAAATATCGTTAGTCAATATCTGGTAAGTGAAAACTATCAAGAAGGTTTTAAAATCATTAAAGCAACTATTGAAGCTTATAATGACAGTGGAGCATTAAATTTTGGTGAAGAACTTATTGATCATTTACTTAAAATAGGAATGTATTTAAGAATAATTATTAGGAAATCAACGGAAATATTAAAAAATGAAATAAATGAATGGAAACAAAATTTAGAAGAGAATAATTACTATAATAATATATATTTAGAAGATATTGTTTTAAGTACAAATTAAGGAGTATTTAAATGAAAAAAATAATAAGTTTATTAATAATTATGTCGTTAATTTTTATTACAACTGCTTGTAATAAAGAATTAAAACAATTACCTAAACCTGAAACTACAACTGGATTAAGGGGACAGTTGGGAATTGATAAAAATATCAATGAAGAGACAATTGATCAATATCTTAATCTCCCTGATAGCCTATATTATGATATGAGAATGTTAGTAGATGTTGCAAAATATGAAAATATAGGTGGAGATTCATATTTATCAGGATTTATCAAAGGTTTTGAAGTAATTCCTATACCACTAGTTGTAACAGTTAAAGGATTACCCGAAGAAGTTGGTGAAACATATCAAGGAAAAACATTATATACATTAACAGAGGAAGGCAAATATATAGCAAATTATGAAGAATCATTGACCTATTTAGAATATTTTTTCCCGAAAGATAAAGTATTATTTCTTATGTGTGGTGGTGGGGGCTATGCTGGGATGATGAAAAATATGTTAGTTAATTTAGGTTGGAATCAAGATAAAATATATAATGTTGGTGGTTATTGGTACTATAAAGGAAATAATGATATAAAAGTAAAAAGACTAGTAGATGATAAAGTAAAATATGATTTTTGGAAAGTAACATATCATGATATCAATTTTAAACAGTTTACAGAAATTAAAAAATAAATTATTTATTTTGCTATTTATAATAATAATTATTATAATATTTTTAATTATGCTATTTAATAGAAATAGTAATACTTTTTCATTTGAAAAAAAATATTATGGATCGAATAAATTTATTGAACTCAATGAAGAAATACTAAATAATTTAGTTGATAATAAAGAATCATTTGGAATTTTTATATATCAACCACTTTGTATAAATTCATATAACTTTAATAAAGTCGTAACAGAGTTTGCCTATCAATATCAAATGAATCTTTATAAGATGCCATTTTCAAAAATAGAAAATACGATATTGAATAGAAAAATAAAATACTACCCATCATTTGTTATTTTCAAAAAAGGAATTATTGTTGATTATTTAGATGCTGAAAGCGATCAAGATCTAGCTGCTTATAATAGCGTAGCTGAGTTTAAAAAATGGTTTGGGAAATATGTTAATATAAGGCAGGTCAATAAAGACTCAAATAACCAAGAAAAGCCGGAAACTGATAAAGATATTCAAATAAATACCGTGTTAAATAATATTAAATATGATAAAGAAAAAATAAACATCTATTTTTTCTGGGGAGATGGTTGTCCGCATTGTGATAAACTATTTAAATTTTTTAATAGTCTAGAAATGGAATTTGGGAAATATTTTACACTGCACTCTTTTGAAGTTTGGAAAAACAAGGAAAATAAAAACCTGTTAGATCAATTTTCTAAAAAAATGAAAGATGAAGTCGGAGGCGTTCCTTATGTAATAATAGGAAACGAGTCATTTGTTGGTTATAGGGAAGAATATGAAACCAAAATCTTAGAAATAATAAAAGACGAATATCAAGATAGTTATGATGTATACTTTTCTAAATAAAATGCTATAATTTAATTATAAATAAAGGAGGTAAACCGATGAAAAACTTAAAAATAAACACAAAAATTAGTGATATTAAATATGATGACAATAAGATAAAC
The DNA here is from genome assembly GCA_012510695.1 of Mollicutes bacterium. Classification (GTDB taxonomy): domain Bacteria; phylum Bacillota_I; class Bacilli_A; order RF39; family UBA660; genus JAAZHN01. Next base: position 5,682 of record JAAZHN010000083.1, on the reverse strand, counting down.
ATATATTTCTTTTGGGGAGATGGTTGTCCGTATTGTGATGTAGAGTTAGAATTTTTCGAAAGTTTAGATGAAAAATACTATGATTTATTCACTCTTAATTCATTTGAAGTTTGGTATAACCAAGGAAATGCCAAATTACTATCTGATTTAGCTAATAAGATGGAACAAGATGTCAATGTTGTTCCATACACAATAGTTGGTGATTACTCATTCATTGGCTTTGAAAAAGGCTATGAAACAGCAATACTTGATATAATAAAAAAACACCACGAAAACAGTTATGATATTTATTTTGACAAATAAAGTGTAAAAACATTAAAACAAACTTGTAATTATATTAAACAAAATATATAATTAACATATCTTATAAAGAGTGATTGAGGGACTAGCCCGTTGAAATCACACCAACCTATTTAGTTAGGTGGTAATGCTAGAATGATAAGATAACTTTTAATACCCTAAGTTATCTTGGGTATTTTTTTATGAGAAAGAAGGAGGTATATATGAAAATATATAGTAATGAAATAGTTTTTAGGGGACATCCAGATAAGGTATGTGATCAAATAAGTGACGCAATTTTAGATGAATGTTTAAGACAGGATGAAAACTCTCGTTGTGGAATCGAGGTAATGGGTGGTAAAGGAAAAATATTTATAACAGGTGAAGTAACTACATCAGCTAATATAGATGTTGAACTAATAACTAAAAGAGTCCTAAAAAGTGTTGGCTATTCAACAAATTATGAAATAATAGATAATTTAGGTAAACAAAGTTTAGATATTGCACTTGGGACAAATGATTCTGTTGGTGGTGCGGGTGATAATGGAATGATGTTTGGTTATGCTACAAGAGATAATGAAAAGTTTTTACCAACTGCAATGGTCATCCTTCAAGAATTAAGTATGGAATATGATGATTTAAGAAAAAAAGATAATAGATTTTTGCCAGATGGTAAGGCTCAGTTAACAGGGATTTATGAAAACAACCAACTAAAATATATAGAAACATTAACAATATGTTATCAAAATACGGAAGAAGAAAGAAAAATCACAGATCAAATATTAAAAGATATTAGTGGGAAAATAGCCAATAAATATAACATAAATATTAATAATTTTTTAATTAATCCAACGGGAAGATTTAAAATTGGTGGGTTCGAAGGAGATGCCGGTCTAACTGGTAGGAAAATAGTTGTCGATACTTATCAATCATTTGCTAAAGTCGGAGGTGGAGCGTTCTCAGGTAAAGATTTGACTAAAGTTGACAGAACAGGAGCCTACAAAGCAAGAGAAATAGCAAAAAACATTTTAATTGATAATAATCAACTATCTTGGTGTGAAGTTCAAATTGCTTATGCAATTGGTATTGAAGAACCCTTATCAATAAATATAGAAACAGATTTAGGAGAAATAGAACCAAAAAAAGCTCTATATAATGATTGTAAACCTAAAAATATTATCAAAGATTTAGGTTTAAAAAACATTTGTTATGAAGATAAAGCAAAATTTGGGCATTTTATTGATTAACAATGTTATACTTTTAATATAGATTTAGAGGTGGACAATGAATAAAAAGATATTAACTATAATTATAGGTGTAGTAGTTGTTATTGGTGGTATTTTAATATATATATTATCAACCACAAATAGATGTGTTTCTGAGAATTGTGAAAAGACTAAATACAAAATCGGTAGTCAAACGATTGAATTATTTACAAACGGCGGAGTACCATATTTGTGGAAGTATAAAATAGAAAATGAAAGTTTAATAAAAATTGAAGAAATCTCTGAAGTAAAAGAAAATAATCCTGTTGGCAAAGTGACTTTAAAGTATAAAATCACTCCTTTAAAAGAAGGAAAAACGAGTATCATATTTAATTATGAAGAAATAACAACCAATAATCCAATTGAAATTAAAAAGTTCAATGTATCGGTAAATAAAAGATTAGAAATGCTAATTTCTAAAATTGATTAATGTTATATTTAATATGATATAATTTAAATGTGATGGATTATGGAATTAAATGAATTAAAAAACATAGTAGAAGAATATGAATTAAAGTTAAATGACTTATGGAGGTCACTTTGATGTAGATGCCAAAAAGGAAGAAGTTAAAACTTTAGAATCGATAGCTAGTCATAGTGATTTTTGGGATGATATAAATAACGCAAATAGAATCAATAAGAAAATGAGTAGTTTATCAAAAGAAATACAAGAAATAAGTAGTTATATAGAACAAGTAAACGCATTAAAAGAGATGTTAAATTTAGTTGACATAGATAAAGAGATGTTAAGTTTAGTTGACAACGAATTAAAAACGCTCACCGAACATATTAATAAATTTAGTTTCAAAACACTGTTAAATGGAAAATATGATTCCTACAACTGTATATTAGAAATTCACCCGGGAGCCGGAGGTACTGAAGCATGTGATTGGGCTTCTGTTCTTTTAAGAATGTATCAAAGATATTGTTTGAAAAAAGGTTATGATTTCGAAATTATTGATGAGTTAAAAGGAGAAGAAGCAGGAATAAAAAGCGTTACAGTCTCTATATCAGGAGAATATGCATATGGATACTTAAAAAGCGAAATTGGTGTACACCGTCTAATTCGAATTTCTCCCTTTGACTCAAACTCAAGAAGACACACATCGTTTGCGTCTGTCTCAGTTATCCCTGAAATAGAAATCAACAATGAAATAGAAATCAACCCAAATGAGTTAAAAATAGATGTCTTTCACAGTGGCGGGGCTGGTGGTCAATCAGTTAACACAACTGATTCGGCTGTAAGAATAACTCATTTACCAACAAAAATAGTTGTATCTTGTCAAAATGAAAGAAGCCAAATAAAAAATAAAGAACAAGCGATGAAGATATTAATATCAAAACTTAGTAATTTAAAAGAACTAGAAGAACAAGAAAAATTAGCAAAAATAAAGGGAGAAACTCTAAAAATTGACTTCGGTAGTCAGATAAGAACATATACTTTAGAACCCTTTAAATTAATAAAAGATAATCGAACAAAATATGAAAGGAGTAATGTTGATGATTTTTTAGATGGCAATATTGATGAAGCAATCGAAGAATACTTAAAATTAGGAATCAATAAATAAATTAATATTTTAGGGAGTTATTTATGAAAATTTAATTAAATTTACTTACTTGTTAGAAAAAAAAGGTTAATTATCACTATTTAGACTTAATCAAGATCATCATTTTAATTCTGAAGATACAAAAATAAAAAAACTCAAGAATGTTAAAATATGAAATGAAATAAATATCATTTTCACAATCTTTTCACTTAATAATAATTATTATATCACCAATTTCATGGTACTATTTTCCTGTGCTCTGTGATATAATTTTATAGTAGAGGGTGTATGCCATGGGAATAAAAATATTTAAGAACCTTGATGAACAAATTGATATTCTCAAGGGCAAAGGCTTAATTATTGAAGACATTGATTATACTAAAAACATGCTATTAAGAGAAAACTATTTCTTTATAAGTGGTTATCGACATCTATTTTTGAAAAGTGCCAAAGATAGGACTTTTTTACCGGGAACCACATTTAGAGAATTATATTCAATGTTTAATTTTGATCGCCAAATAAGAAACATTGTTTTTAAAAACTTATTAATTATTGAGAATAATATTAAAAGTATTTTTTCTTATCAATTATCAAAAAAATATGGGATTAAAGAAAAAGATTATTTAAGGTTATCTAACTTTACAAGAGAACCTAGTAGACAAAGACAAGTAAATGATTTAATTAAGAAAATGAAAAGGCAAATAAGAGTTAATGGTGGACAACACTCCGCGACAACTCACTATATGACAAACTATGGATACATACCTTTGTGGATTGTTGTAAAAGTCTTATCATTTGGAATTGTCAGTGAGTTATACACAATAATGAAGAAAGAAGATCAAGAAGCAATTGCAGATATATATGGAATAGATGTTGATGATTTACTAATATTTTTGCCAATATTAGCAAACTTTAGAAATCTATGTGCACATGAAGATATTCTTTATGACCATCGTACTCAAAGAAAAATCTTAGACAATAAATATCATTATGCATTAAATATTCCTTTAATGGATGGTGAATATATTTATGGTAAAAATGATTTGTTTGCTGTAATAATAATCATGAAAATGATGCTTAGAGAAGAGGAATTTAGATTATTAGTTAGAGAAATATCTTATGAAGCAGATATCTTATCTGGAAAATTAAATTCAATTACTATCTCAAAGGTATTTGATAAAATAGGTTTTCCAATTAATTATAAAGATATATTAAATATGGAATAGGAGGAAATTATGGAAAAAGGAAAAACAATAATTGTTGGTATAGTAATGTTCTTTGTAGGAGTAATAGGCACTTATTTAATTGTTTACTTTACTTCAGAAAAAGAACCCCAAACAATAATAAATAAACAAGAAAAAGAAGTAACAGTAACTGATTTAGGTATAGCAGACTCAGTTGAAAAAATATATGATGCTGTTGTAGTCGTTGAAGTTCATCTTCAAGAAAGAGTTATCGGTTTTGGAACAGGATTCTTTTATAAAAAAACAAAAGATAAAGCATTTTTATTAACAAACTACCATGTTGTTAGTAAAGGTGACAAAATTAGAATTATTTTAACCAATGGGGAAACTGTTGATGCGAAGGTTTTAGGTAGTGATCAATATAATGATGTTGCAGTTTTAACAACTGATGCTAAATATGCAGAAAAAGTAGCGGAAATTGGTAATAGCGAAAAAGTAAGATTAGGTGATACAGTATTTACTGTAGGAGCACCTCTTAATAATATTTATTCTGGTTCTGTGACAAGAGGGATAATTTCGGGTAAAGACCGTATGATCGAGGTAAATACAACAGGTAGTTTCTGGGGCTCTGATTATATAATGCGTGTTATCCAAACAGATGCATCAATAAATTCTGGAAATAGTGGTGGACCACTATCTAACTCTAATGGCGAAGTAATAGGTATAACATCATCAAAATTAATGGCAACAGGCGTTGAAGGCATGGGTTTTGCCATTCCTATTGAAGACGCGATTGAATTTGCCAATATAATTGAAAAAGACGGAAAGTTAGTACGACCTTCACTTGGAATTGGTGGATTTGAAGTCAACAAATTAAGATTTTACTCAGGTGATATAAAAGTAGATCCGAATCTTCGAACAGGCATTGTTATAAGTGCGGTAAATGAAGGTTCAAATGCTAAAAAAGCAGGTCTTGAAATTGGCGATGTAATAATAAAAATTGATGATAATGTCATTGAAACAATGCCATCGTTAAAGTATTATCTATATAAAAATAAAGTTGGAGATTCACCGGTATTTAAAATTAATAGAAACGGTAAAGAAATGGATATACCAGTTAAACTATATGAAGAAAAATAAAAAAAGACCATTTTAACTTATGGTCTTTTTACTTGGCTGTTTCTATATATATTATTACATAACAATCTTATTAAAACAACAAAAATATATCACTTTAAATAAAGTGATAATGTATTTAGAAATATAACTTCAGGAACAAATATAATATTAAAAGATAATGATTCTAAAATATTTATAAAATCAAGATCAAATGATGCAGGTAAAACCCGTAATGTAACAATCATTAATTACATTTTAGTCATAATTGATTAAAGGAATGTTTAATAT
>JAAZHN010000082.1 GCA_012510695.1 Mollicutes bacterium | reverse complement strand
GTGAAAAAGACCCTAACCTAGTACTATTTGCAATTAATTCGTTTTTAGGTAGTGATTTAAAATTTTTATATTATATTGGCGATTATTTATCTTTAACTAGTATAATCAATCAGTACTTAGAAGACACAACAAAAAAATATATAGAAGATAAAAAACTATATTTACCAGATTTAGAATTATATAACTATAAAATTTTTAAATCACTAGAAAAAATGGCTAACGATATTAGAGAGACAGAAGAAGTGGCGATAATGTTAAATGCTAAAGCTAATAAGATTGAAAGTAAAGAATTGGAACAACAACAAAAAGACTTTGAAGAATATTATAATGAACAAGAAAAAAGAGCTATAGATGAAGCTCTGAAAATAAGTAATTATAATTATGAATAAAAAAATCCCTGCTACTGCAATAGCAAGGAAAGAGATACACAAAAACATGCTCTGCCTTTGTGTGTCTCCATTATAACAGATTATTAAAATAATTGAAAGATAAGGAGATTTTAAAAATGAGTGTTAAATTATTAGAAAAAAATAAATATATGATTGAAGCCTTTATTGGTTATGATAATCAAGGGAAAAAGATAAGACAGTATAAAACTTTTATAGGTACTGAAAAACAAGCTAAAAACTATGAAAATGAAATGAGAATGAAAGCAAGAAACAGAATAAATTGTGATTACGATTATACAAAAATTACATTTAAAGAATTAAGCGACTTATATATGGAAAAACATGTCAAAAGCAAGTTAGCACCTACAACTATAAATGGATACACCCAAATGTTAGAGTTAATTAATGAGCATATTGGAAATCGTAAAGTATCAAATATAAATCCATTAATTTTAGATAATTTCTATAATATGTTAAGAAACAAATCAAATACAAAAAAATTAACCGAAAACACTATATTACACTACTATGTTTTAATTGGTGCTATATTGAATAAAGCAAAAAAATGGCAAATAATAAACAATAATCCAAATGAGGCAGTTGATAGACCAAAAAAAGAAAAAAAAGAATCAAAATATTATAATGTTAAAGAAACTAAGCAATTATTAAAAGCTTTAAATGATGAGCCAATAAAATATCAAACTTTAATCTGGTTAGCTATTGATAGTGGTGCCAGAGTTGGCGAAATACTAGGTTTAGAATGGGAAGATATTAATTTTGATTTAGGATATATCAAAATTAATAAAGTTGTCTATGCTATTAAAGGTGGGGTCAAAGAAAAAGATAAACCTAAAAACAATAGTTCTATTAGACCAGTTTATTTAATGCCACAAACTTTGGAGTTATTAAATCAATTCAAATTGTATCAAGATGAATTAAAGAATAAACTAGGTTCTAAATGGAAAGAATGCAAGAAAGTTTTTACTTCCGATGAAGGTACATATATGCATCCTTGTACTCCAAGACATATTCTAGGTAAAATAATTTCAAAATATGACTTACCTAAAATTAACTTTCACTCACTAAGACATACATCTGCTTCGTTGCTAATTGCTTCAGGCATTCATATGAAAGTTATTAGCAAAAGATTAGGACATAGTAGCAGTAGTACTACAGACATGATTTATAGCCATGTCTCTAATTCATTACAAAATGAAGCTGTTGATAAAATGGATTCACTCTTAAGCAATTAATTAAACCGAACTTTTGTTTGTTTTTGAATTGACTTTTAGATTACAAAGCAGTAAAATATAAACGAGAGCCTAAATAATAGTAACCTCTTCTTCAATTACAAGAATGGAGGTGATATTATGGGTAAAAATCAACATGTAACTCCAAATGGAAATGGTTGGCAAGTTATCGGTGCTGGCAATAGTAAAGCTACTAAATTATTTGGCACACAAAAAGAAGCAATTGATTATGGTAGAGATATAGCAAAAAACCAACAATCTGAGCTTGTTATACATGGCACTAATGGAAAAATAAGGGATAAGGACTCATATGGTAATGACCCTTATCCACCAAAAGACATGAAAAATTAAAAAAAGACTAATAAAATTAGTCAAAGCCTAGATTAGAAGAAGTTCTATTATTATTTCAGCAAATTAATTATATCATGAAATTTACAACAACTAATAAAAACTTATTAGTGCAAATGTAAAATAATGTATAATTACCCATTGGCTTTCATTAAACACTATACTAACGATATAGTGTTTTCTATTGTACATTAATTAATATATACATCAATATTAAAATATATACCAAATTAAATGGGTTCTATAATATTTGGTGTGGATGGATAATCCTCACCTTTTATTTTTATAAATAAAAAGAGACAT
>JAAZHN010000081.1 GCA_012510695.1 Mollicutes bacterium | reverse complement strand
TCCTAATTCTAGTCCATTTATAAATGTTTTAAATAAATGATTAGAATAATTATCAGAGAAGTTATTTTTTTCCCAAACATTATAAAATTTTTGAAATATACTATTAATTGTTTGATCATTATCAACCTTTAAATAATAATATTGTTTAATATCACTAAAATGATAATTAATTTCTAAATTACTTTTTAATATTAAATCTAATGATACATTTAAAGGAACAATAACATAATCTAATTCATTAATACTATTTAACATTCCTTCAAGAGAAGCAAATTGTTCTAGTTTTACTCCTTCTTGAGTAAAGTAATAACTAATATGCGATAAATCACTATTAGTGACACCTATTTTCTTTGATTTTATTTCTTCTAAATTATTTATTATTTCCTCTTCTTTACCAACTAAAACAAAGTGATCTTCATAAAATAAAATATCATTGGGAGAAATAATATTATCAACTTTAAAAGCAATGCCTGGAGTAACTGAACCATATGAATAAGTAACTATATTTAAATCTAATTTATACTTTTCTTGAAATGAATTTAAATAATCAAAAAATACTCCTTCACCACTTTTACCAAATGTATTTACATCATTAGGAATTCTCACATCTATTAAAACATTCTTATTATCTTTAAGCCATTTCTTTTCTTTACTTGTTAAACTATTTGGATCTCTTAATATTAAAAAGCCGATTACACCTAAAAACACAATCCCTAAAAGGAAAAAAGATATTTTAACTAATGTCTTATTATTTTTTATCATATTTATATCTCCTGACTAATACTTAGTCCAGACAATGCTAGAGGATGTTGACTTTTTATAACCCATAACTGGGAATTTCTCAGCTTCATCTTTTTCTTTTTTATCAATAATAAAATTAAAATCATAAAAAGCTAATTCTTTTTCTGTAAAATTATTGATTGTTTTTAAAGAGGCATTTACTCCATCATTAACTGCTGATTCATTATCTAAGTGTAATGTTACATAAACTATCTTACCTTGAATTACTACTTCTACACTTTCAATACCTTTTTCTTCTTTAACTTTTACTTCATATTCAGATATTTTTTTATCACTTATTTTTACTTTATCAATACCATCTAATCTACTACCATATTTATTTGAACTTTGTCCTTTAAAAAAATATATTAAAAAGAAGCCAACAATTAATAGTAAACAGATAATCGCGATGATCATTAAAATAGAGAATACTCGGTTTTCTTTGTAAAAATTTTTCATTTATCCACCTCTAAAATTAAACTAAGTATACTATATGTTAGAACTATTTTCAATTTTTATCAATCTTATTTTCAATGTAAATACTTAGTTAATACATCTGCAATATCCTCAGTTAACATGATATAATATTACTAGTTAGGAGCAGATATATGTCGAATGTTTTAATTAATAAAATAAAAAGTCGTAAAGAAAGAATTGAGAAAGAAAAAGCTGATACAAAAGCCCAAGTAGTTGCACTAATAAATAAGAGATGGACTAATGCTGAGTTAATTATTTATAGCAATGAAGAGGCTAACAGAAGACCAGTTGGTCGAACTCTAGGCGAATATGATTGTAAATATCATCTTCTTTCTCGTTATCATAAATTATTTGATGCTTTTGAACTAGCTGATTTAAAAATAATAATTGAAAAACAAGAAAAAGAAAGAATAGAAAGTCTTTCTGCTAGTAATTATGGCTCAAGATGAAATTAAATTAAATATGTTGAAACAAGAAGCATCATATTCCAAGTATGCTTGTTTTGATCATGAAGCAATTAGATTAAAAGAAATTGTTCCTGATATAAGACCGAATTATTTTAGAGATATCGATAGAATAATCCATTCCCTTGCTTATACTAGGTATACAGATAAAACTCAAGTATTTAGTTTAATTGATAATGATCATGTTACAAAAAGGATTATTCATGTTGCTTTAGTTAGTAAAATCGCTAGGACAATTAGCCGGGCTTTAAATTTAAATGAAGATTTAATTGAAGCAGGAGCATTAGGGCATGATCTTGGTCATACTCCGTTTGGTCATTTAGGTGAGTCTATTTTAAATGAAATTAGCCTTAAACATAACCAAGGTTATTTCAATCATAATGTCCAAAGCGTTAGAGTATTAATGGAAATAGAAGATAAAAATTTAACTATCCAAACTTTAGACTCAATCCTTTGCCATAATGGTGAAATTCTTCTTAATAAATATTCACCTAAAAAGAAAACTAAAAAAGAGTTTTTATTAGAAATTAAAAATTCTTATCAAGAAAAGGATTTTTCTCAACATCTAACTCCAATGACTTTAGAAGGTTGTGTTATTAGAATAAGTGATATTATTGCCTATATTGGTCGTGACCTTGAAGATGCTTATGAACTAGGTTTAGTTAATAAAAAACAAGTACCGAAAAACATTACTAAAACTTTAGGAAATACTAATACTGAAATAATAAATACTATTATTACTGATTTAATTCATAATAGTTATAATAAACCATATTTAAAATTTTCAGAAGATATTTGGCAAGCTATTGAAGAATTAAAACAATTTAATTATAAAAATATCTATTATAAAGCTAATACAAAAGAAGAAATAGAATTATATACTAATATGTTTAATAAACTGTTTGAATATTATTTAAATAACTTTGACAATGAAAAATTATTTATTCATAAACATTTTTTAAGTAAAATGAGTTCTAAGTATTTAAAAAATAACAGTAAAGAAAGAAAAATAATCGACTATCTTGCAGGTATGACAGACGATTATTTCTTAAATGAATATTTAAATTTAATTTCTTAATCTTGGTAATTCCATTTCATCTAAAGCAGAAAGTTTAGTTCTTTTTTCTAATAATTTTTGTTTTAATTCTGAGACATCTCTAATATCAGGTGTCTTCTTTTGTTTAGTAATAGTTTCTGCCGTTTTATTTAATTTAACTGCTCGTGAAGCCTTTATTAAATCTACTAATATAACAAATGTAGCTGGGATTAAGACTAAAAATAACCAACCAAATTTATTAGAAACAATCTTTCTTAATATTCCTAACTTAGGTATTTTAAATATTACTTTACCAATAATACCCTCAAATGATACTGGAGCATTATCCTTTGTTTCATTTGCATCTCCCTTAGTTACATATGAATAACCATCTACTGTTTGGTTAACACTCTCTACTCTGTGGGTTATTATTGCTCCTTTAGTATGTGGATTTTCTGAGACAAAGGTAATAACATCTCCTACCTTTAACTCATCGGGAGCATTAATCTTTCTTGTAAATATTACATCATCTACTCTAATATTAGGTTCCATACTACCAGTTAGAATAGAATATAAGGCAAACTCAGGTTTATAATTAACCTTGTCATTATTCATAATCTTAATATCGACAACATGGTAAACAAATAGTCCTGAAACTAAAAACAAGACAACAAAAGAAGACCAAGTTAAAATTTTCCTTAGCCAGTGAGTAATGTCTCTTAATTGTTTATGCCAATCACGATTTTTCATAACTCCCTACCTTATATATTTATCCTAGCATATAAACCTCATAATATAAAAAATATTTTAAAAAAAGTGTCAAATAAAAAACCTCAAATGAGGTTTTAAATATTCCTAAATATAATAAATTAAGGAGTTGGAGCTGGTAAATGGTCTGCGACTATTTCAAAGTTTCCAGTGAACGTTTTATTCATATCAATACTTTGATCGTCGTCATCTAAAAATTCATATTGGAATGAAAATGT
>JAAZHN010000080.1 GCA_012510695.1 Mollicutes bacterium | reverse complement strand
TTTTTGAGTTTCATTTAGATAATCGGCATAAGTCTCCTCTGGAATAAACGCTGTGATTAGTTTTTGCATAGACTCATCAAAATGATCTTTATCTAGAATATATAAATATTCTTTTTTTAGTGTTTCTTTTTCTTCTTCTGTTTCTATAGAAACTTTATTTATGGTTACCACATATCCTTTAATAGAAAAGTTATTTATTTTACTATATATATCATCTATTTTAGAAAAATTTTTATCAAATGTTGTTGATTTAACTATTTCTAATCCTGATGCTGGATATACTTGATCAACTCTATATTTTCTTTTTATTGTTTCTTGTTCTTTATTAATTTTATCCAATAATTCTTGTTTTTCTTCAATAACTCCTATTTTTTGGCCATCTAAATAAACAAAATAAGCATCTTTGGGCTCTGTGACTCCTTCTGTATTAATACCAACATAAAAAATTAATATTGCAAATATTAAAGTTGAAATAATAATTTTTATTTTATCGGTTTTATTCATTTAATCATCCTTTTCAGATCTATCTTGTAATAAGTTTCTAAAATTACTCATATTCTTCTCAAATAATAATTCAATGGTTCCTACACCACCATTACGTTGTTTACCAATGATAAGTTCCATTTTATAGGCATCATTACCTTTTCTTTCCTTATCATAATAGTCATCGGTATATAAAAACATTACTATATCAGCATCTTGTTCAATTGAACCGGATTCTCTTAAATCACTTAAATTAGGCCTTTTGTTTTCCCTTTGTTCAGGATTTCTCGATAATTGGGCAAGAGCAATTACTGGTACTTTAAGTTCCATAGCCATTATCTTTAGTGAACGGGATATTTCTGATATTTCTTGTTGTCTATTTCCGGCATATCTTTGCATTCCTTCAATTATTTGTAAGTAGTCAATTATAACTAGTCCTAGTCCTTGAGGAGAGTTTGCAAGACGGCGACATTTAGCGCGGATATCAGATACTCTTGTTCCAGATGCATCTTCTAAAAATAGTTTGGCTTTTCCTAATTCGCTCATTGCCTCATTGAATCTTTTCCAATCTGAATGATTTAATTGGCCTGTTTTTAACTTATTACCCTCAATTCCACCAATTGAGCTAATTAATCTTGTAACCAATTGTTCTGCTCCCATTTCTAAACTAAAGAAAGCAACAGATTTATCGCTATTTAATGCTGCATGCGCAGCCATATTAAGAGCAATTGCGGTTTTCCCCATCCCTGGTCTAGCTGCTAAAACAATAAGTTCATTTTCATGAAACCCACTTGTCATCTTATCTAAATCATAAAAACCACTAGATATCCCTGTAACATCTTGATCTTTTTTTGCTTTCTGTTCAATAATATCTTGAACTTTTCTTAGTACTTCACTTATTGGTTGAAATTCTCCTGCTTTTCTTCTTTTTGTAACTTCAAATATTGCTTTTTCAGCCCCATCAACAACATCTTCAGCAGTTTCTTTTTCATCATAAGCTTTAGTAATTATACTTGTTGATGTATCAATTAATTTTCTAAGTAAGGCTTTTTCATAAACAATATTAATATGGTAATCCACATTAGCAGCGGTCGCGACTGAATCGATTACTTCTGCTAAATATTCTAAGGTTACATATTTTAAATAATCTAATCTATCAAGCTCATTAGATATAGTTGTTACATCTAATGGGGTTTGTTTATCATATAGGTTCTTAATTGCCTCGAAAATTCTTTTGTTTTTTTCGTCCAAAAACATATCTTGGCTTAATTCTTCACAGATTTTATCAAATGCATATCTTGTAAGAAATGCTGCGCCTAAGACTTCCATTTCTGCATCAATGTTTTGGGGTAATTTTCTTGTTGACATATTTCACCTACTTCTTTATTAAACTAATCTTTAAATTAACTATTACTTTCTTATGCAATTGTAACTTAACATTATGAATTCCTAGTGAATCAATTGATTTATCAATTACGATATTGTTTTTCTTAATATCATATCCCATATCCATAAGTTTGTCTTTTATTTGTTTTGAAGATATTTGACCGAATACTTGGTCATCTTTACCTGTTTGAACTTCAAATGTTATTGTATTTTTCTCTAATTCTTCCTGCCATTTGATCATTTCTTTAACAAATAAATCTTCCTCTAATGCTTTAGTATCAAGTTCTTGTTTTAGTCTTTCATTGCTAGCTTTTGTATATTGGATAGCTAATTTATTCTTAATTAAATAATTATTTGCATAACCATCACTAACATCGACTATTTCATCTTTCTTTCCTACTTTTTTCACATCTTCTAATAATATTACTTTCAAAACAATCCCTCCAATTTCACTTGGTAATTTATTATATCAAATATCCCTCATTTTTTCTTGATTATTTTTTTGAGATAATATTTAAACTTTTCTTTTGGACATAGGTATAAATCTAATTCCCCTATTGTTTCGATTACATTTCCATTGAAACCTTTTTTAAACTCATATACTCCTCTATTTTTAATACTTGGATCTGATAAATCTTCTATACCATAGAAGTTGTACCTAGGTATTTTTCTTTTAATGGTTTCCTTAATTATTTCCCATTGTAATAAATATGGGGCATTTAAAAATAAAAATTCTTCTTTTGACCCACTATATAAATAGATGATTTCTTGATCACTTATTAAAAACATTGAAGCCGCTAAATCAACTACCTCACCATGTTCATTTCTTTTTTCTTCGACCTTATTAATTGTTGATTTTATATTGTTGATATTATCTTGATGATTTTTTCTTTTTCCTTCTCCTTTTATTTTAGAAAAATTAAGTTCTAATTCATTTAATTCTTCATTTAAATTTTTTAAGTATTTTTTTAAATTTATTTTAGCAATCATCACTTTTAAATTTTCTTCAAATTCTTTCTTCATCAGTGAATAATATTCATCATCTCGTACTGAAAAGTTTTTTCTTTCTGCAGTCTCAGAAACAATATTAGAAAATCTCGTGAAATCTTCTTCAATCTCTTCAATTTCAATGCCTATTCTTTGACATTTACGAATAATGTTTCTAACTGTACTTCTAAAGTTATTAAACATTTCTTCTTCACTTCTGTTATTAATGTCCAATACATAAAACCATTTCTTTTGAACTGAAAAATTCAAATATTTAAAACCAAATTTATTTAAGGTGTTGATAAAATGAGAATTATCTATACCATCCACTTTTTCACCTTCAGAGTTCCTTGAATACAACTCAATGTATGGATCGATTTTAATCATATAATATTTTTTTTCTTGAGCAAATTTCTTTAATGATTTAACATAATATTCAAGGATTTCTAAATCATTATAATCTACTTGCAATCCTCTTGGTGAATATAAATAGTATCTATTTTTATTTTTTCTAACAATAAATAAAGACGCTGCGACTATATTGTTATTTTTCTTAACACCAAGAAAAAAAGTTTGATTATTTGTTTGTTCATTTACTCTAGCCATTTCTGGTGATTGTAGAAATGTTCCTTGATAATCATTATAAAATTTTTTATATTCTTTTTCATTTAATTCAATAAATTCCATAGTAACTCCTATTTAATTATAACAAAATCACAAAAAAAAAGATACTTAGTATCTTATTTTACAAATGGTATCAGAGCCATTAAACGAGCTCTTTTAATTTGATTAGCAATATGTCTTTGATGTTTAGCACAAGCACCTGTCATTCTTCTTGGTAATATTTTACCTTTTTCATTGATATATCTAGAAACATGCATTACTTCTTTGTAATCCACATCTTTACCTGCACACATTTGACATACTTTTTTCTTCTTACGATAAAATTCTGCCATATAAATCCTCCTTATTGATTAAAATGGTAAATCATCATCACTAAGTGAAACTTCTGAACCAAATTCTTTAAATGGATCTTCTGAAACATCAGATCCGTTTGATTGAATCGGGTTTTCATCTCCCATTTCATAATTTGGCATTGCATCTTGATAAGACATTCCACCTCTAGTGTTTTCTGATTTTGAACTTAAGAATGTAACACTATCTGCGACAACTTCAGTTACATATCTTTTTGTTCCGTCTTGAGCATCATAACTACGAGTTTGTATTCTTCCTTCTACTCCTACTAATGATCCTTTAACACAATATTTAGCAACATTTTCTGCTTGTTTACGCCAAACAACAACATTAATAAAGTCTGCTTCTCTTTCACCACTTTGATTAGTAAAAGGACGGTTTACCGCGACTGTAAAACTAGTTGTTGGGGTTCCATTTGCAATTGTTCTTAATTCTGGATCTTTAGTAAGTCTTCCAACTAATATACTTCTATTCATCTGATTACTCCTTATCTAAATTGATAATTAAATGTCTTATTAAATTTTCTTCAATTAATGCCTTACGATCAAATTCTTTAATCGCTTCAGCACTTGCACTTAGGTTCACTAAAAAATAGTATCCGCTGATTTCTTTTTTAATCGGATAAGCTAATTCTTTTTGTCCAAGTTCTTTGAAAGATTCAATTTCACCTTTGTTATCAGTAATTACTTTTTTTAAGTAATCTGCAACTTTTGCTACTTCCTCTTTCTCAATTGTCGATTTAACAATGAACATAATTTCATAATTGTTCATATTCCACCTCCTTATGGTCTATTCGGCTTTATAAATAAAGCAAGGAGCTTTCGCTCATTGATATTATAGCACAAGGAATTTTTATATACAATGTTTTATTTATTAAAAATGTTAGTATTTCTACTAACCGTTTTATTTATATGAGTACGCTTTACCATTGTATTGATCTGCTGTTTCATTAAAGCATTCAACTGTTCTATCAATACATTTCATATGATTAACCGGATCTTTTCCAACCCTAACATAATATGAGTTAAATGTTAGAGGGACATAATTATCAAATATAGAGTCTTTAAGAGCTTGTTGAATAAATGATAAATACTCTTGCATTGATGTTGCTTTACTGTGTATTTCATCACTTAAGTTATTTATCATTACTTCTTTTCCTTTTTTATCCATTTTTGAATAGACATCAATTAATTGATTAATATGTTTTAAATCTCTATTTAATAGTTGAAAAATATTGTTATCTATTTCATTGCCATCAAAAATGAATCCCGCTAACCTTTCTGATAATAATACATTAAATATTCCCGCTGAATGGGTAATATTCATTAACAATACTTCGTAATATCTTTTAATCTCTTCTAATTCTTGAGCAAACATTACATTGTTTTGTTCTGTTCTTAACATTTTATCTTCTCCTTGTTGAACTATAATATCATATATTAATTAAAAATAAACTTTTGTAGAACTTTCCTACTTTAAAATGTACTGTTCTTGGCTGTAAGAAGCACATTGTTCATTAAAATTCTCAATTGTATTATTAATATCTTCTATTAAATCGTCTTGATAAAGAACGATTTTAATACCCTTAACAGATCCTTCCTTTTCCGCAGTTTCTGTATCAATATTAAGTGGAGCATAGTTATTAAGTATTGCATCATGCATTGCATTTTTAATATGTGTTAGGTACGCCGTCATTGCGATTGCTTGTCTTTTTACTTCTGGTCCTAATTTTTTAATCATCATTTCTTGATTATTTTTATTAGAAAATTTATAGGTTACAATTAATCCTTTAATGTAATTAATTTCTGTTCTAATCTTTTTAAGTAATTCAATATCTACTTTACCATTTTTAGTAATAAAATTTGCTAGTTTTTCTGCCATAATTACATCGAATATTCCACTTGTATTACTAATTTTTTCTTTTAGAGTTTCAAAGTATTCTTTTATCGCTTCTAAATCTTTAACAAAAACATCATTTTCATATTTATTTTCCATCTCGCCCTCTCCTTTGTGCGCTATATTAACATACTTTCAAATATAATAAAAGAAAAACGACTATTTAGTCGTTTAATCATAATTTTAATGTATTATTTTTAGTTATATCTTTTATCATTACATCACCATCTTGCATAGCGATATATGAAAAATTGTTTTGCTTACAATATTCAACTGCTTTTGAAGCTAGTTCTGTTTCTTTATGATTAGAGTTAAAATGAGGAATAATCATTTCATCGATTAAACCAAGCCCATCATAAATAGGTGGTTGATTAGTCTTGTATGGATCTAATTCTGGTTCATCCATAACTGCTACACCTCTTAAACTTTTTGATAGTAAACAAACCCCAGCACTGTAACCAGCATATAAATATTCTGGATTATAAGCATTGTCAATTAATAATTTATCAAAACCACTAAGTTGCATTGCTTTTCTTAAAACAAAAGTGTTGCCACCTATAGCATAAAACGCTTTTAGTTTATTAAACAGTTCTTTAGTATTCTCATTATTATTAAAATAATCTTTTAAATCAACTATTTCAACATCAAATCCTAAAGCAATTAATTCATCAGCATCGCTTTTTATTCCAAATGTCTTTCTTTCTCCATCGGGAAATACATCTCTTGAATTAATGATTAAACCAATTTTATTATCATTAGTTTCTAACCATTTTTTTAACTCTTCTTTTTTATTCCCTAGTTTATATGAGGAAATGTATAGTTTCATATTTGCCTACTTTCTAAACATTAAACCTAAAATAGCAGATATCTCCATCTTGCATTAGATATTCTTTACCCTCTAGCCTCATTCTACCAGCTTCTTTTACTTTTAATTCTGAACCGTATTTTTCTAAATCGGAGAAACTCATTATTTCTGCTTTAATAAAACCTCTTTGGAAGTCAGTGTGAACAATTCCTGCGCATTCAGGTGCTTTCATCCCTTTAACATATGTCCAAGCTCTAACCTCAACTTTTCCTGCAGTAAAAAATGTTTCCAATCCGAGTAAATTATATGTTGCAAAAATAAGTCTATCTAAGCCACTATTTTTAATTCCTATATCAGCTAGAAACTTTTGTTTATCATCATCTGATAATTCTGATAATTCGCTTTCTATTTTTGCCGACATAACAATTACGCTTGCATTTTCATGACTAGCATATTCTTCAACTAGTTTTGTATATTCATTACCACCTACAATCGCTGTTTCTTCATCAACATTCGCTAAATAAATTATTGGTTTTATTGTAATAAGATGAAATGATTTTAAAACAAATAATTCTTCAGGGCTAAAATCTAATCTCCTTAAGGGTATATTGTTTTTTAGGCTTTCCGAACATTTTAATAGAAGTTCATATTCAAATAATTCTGCTTTATCTTTAGTCATCTGGGCTTTTTTGCCTATTCTATTAATTCTATTTTCAATCATTTCTAAATCTGATAATATTAATTCTACATTTATAACTTCTATATCCTCAATTGGATCAATTTTGTTAGTGACATGAATAATTTCAGGATCATTAAAACATCTAACAACTTCAACTATTGCATCTACTTCTCTTATATGAGATAAAAATTTATTACCCAATCCTTCACCTTGTGATGCACCTTTAACCAAACCAGCTATGTCGGTAAACTCATATGTTGTTGGAAGGACTTCTTCTGGTTGATAGATTTGTTCTAATAATTCTAATCTTGAATCAGGCACGACAACAACACCGATATTTGGATCAATTGTAGCAAATGGGTAGTTAGCCGCTAAAATGTTTTTCTTTGTAATTGCATTAAAAAGGGTTGATTTGCCAACGTTTGGTAAACCAACTATTCCTGCTTTAAGTGCCATAATATACCTTCTTTCTTATAAGAATGGTGTTGTGTTAATTCCTAATGGAATACCGATTGTATACCATATAACAATTAAAACTAACCAAATAACTGCAGTTACTACACTATAAGGAATAATATATTTTATTCCCTGGGATATAGTAATTGGTTTTTCACTGTGATTGTATTGTTTTATATATCCTAAATAAATGATAAAGTAAGCAAATAATGGAGTTAATCCTAAAGCAACTGCTTCTCCTGCTCTAAAAATAATTTGAGCAAATTCAGCACTTAAACCGGCATTCATAAATGATCTAACTGCAGTTCCACCCATAATAGACCATCTTAAGACTGTTCCTGGTAAGAAGAATGCACTTATTATTGATATAACAAACATTACAAGGACTAGTACAAAACCACTTAGTTTTGTATCTAATAATACATTAACTAAACTTGCACTTATTACATTACCAAGATAGGTTCTTTTAAACACACCGATAAATGTTGAAGCAAATAATATTAAAACTAATACTTTACCTATCTTATCTAATGAAAAACTTAAATAATCACTAAACATTTTATTACTTTTAATGGTTTTTGTTCCCAATCCATAAAATAAACCTAAAATGATGAATAGCATCGTTACTACAAAGATAAATCCTAAAGAAAAGAAAGTGTTATAACCAAATAATTTATCGATATATAAAGTTTGTTTATGATCTAGTAAACTTCCGGATAATGGTAATCCTGGGATGATATTGTATGTGAAAAATAACATATATAATATGCCTGCCGCTAAGGCAATGATTATTCCTCTTAATTCTCTTCTTCCAACAGTATAATCTTCAATCTCTTCTTCTACAGTATATTTTTCTAGTCTAGGAACTACAAATCTTTCAGTAATAGCTGTAAGTGCAAAACTTAGTATAATTATAGAAGCTAAAGTGATAATAACAAAACCAAATGTGTTGATTGTATAGTTTGGATCTAAACCTTGAGCACTTATTTTTGAGTATGTTATTAGGGTAGAATCGATTGAACTTAAAACAACTTTTGATGCAATCCCACATGTAACCCCGGCATATGAGGCAATTATCCCTATCATTGGATTTCTTTTACCATATTTAAATAATAAGGCTCCAATTGGAATCATGATTACACAGACAACTTCGCCACATAGACTTGCTAGTATTGAAGTCAAAATTAAAAAGAACGTTACTTTTGTTTTTTTGGTAAATTTAGTTATTAAAGTGAAAAACGCCTGTAAAAAACCACTTTTATCCATAATACCTATACCCACTAGAATAATAATTAACATACTTAATGGAGCAAAACTAACAAAGTTTGAAACTGTATTACTAAATATATATTTTAATCCTGCTAAATTAAATAGAGAATCAACAAATACTTCCGAGGTTTCAATTGTTTGAGTTTTGGGATTAACATCTAAATAATTTGCACCAATATCAAAGTATCCTAAAATACCACTTACTATTATTGTTAAAACAATTAAAATAATAAATGACATTATTGGATGAAGTTTAACTCTTTCTTTAAACTTTAATCTACTCATTTTTTTCTCCTACTATTTTTTTAAGTTTCTTTTCAAATTGTTTTCTTTCTAACATTACTTCTCTTTGACAATTTAAACATTTTATTTTTATATCTACACCAACACGAGTTATTTTCCATTCATTCGTACCACAAGCATGATTTTTTTTCATAATAACTGTATCATTTAAGGCATAATTACTCATCAATACCGACTTCCATCTTTTCTAAGATTAATTCTAATTCTTCTTGATTTGTAAAAGGAATAGTTATCTTATTTCCTTTAATTGTTATTTTTGAACCCAATCTTTCTCTTAGTAATGATTGGTATCTTAAGTATACTGGATCTATTGATGGTCTTTTTTTGATTGGCATTAGTTTTTCAAAATCCTTATTATTAATTAAATCATCTAATTCGTGAACACTTAAATTTTCTTTAACTACTTTGTCAGCTAATTTTATTATTTCATCTTCATCAGATAATTTACTTAGTATTCTTGCATGACTCATTGAAATCATCTTTTCATTAACTAAGTTTCTTACTTGTAATGGTAATCTAAGTAACCCCAACATATTAGTAATATGAGTTCTATTTTTACCAATCTTTTTACCTAATTCTTCATGAGTAATATTAGTTTTGCTAATTATTCTAAAGTATCCTTCTGCTTCTTCAATAGGCGATAGGTCTTCTCTTTGAATATTTTCTAGCAAAGCTAATTCCATCATTTCTTCATCAGAAAAATCACGAACAATTGCAGATATTTGTGTTAAACCAGCTAGTTTAGCTGCTCGACATCTTCTTTCACCTGCGATTAATTCATAACCTTTAATACTTCTCTTAACAATGATTGGTTGAATTAATCCATTTTCTTTAATCGATTGAGCAAGTTCATTTAATGAATCTTCATCAAAGTGTTTTCTTGGTTGGTATGGATTACTTCTAATATCATCTAAATTAATCTCCATAATATCACTTTTAGTAGCACTTTCGACTATTTCTTGTTCAAGTTTATTAAAGTCGAAATGTTCATTGTTAAATAATTGATCTAAACCTTTACCTAAGGCTTTGCGATTAGTTTCCATTGCGTTCAATCACTTCCTTTGCCAAATTTAAGTAGGCTTCATTCGCTCTACTTTTTGGATCATATTCACCGATCGGTTCTCCATGACTTGGTGCTTCAACTAGACGGATTAATCTTGGAATAATTGTATCAAACACTTTTTCTTTAAAATATTTTCTTACTTCTTCGACAACTTCTAAACCAAGATTTGTTCTTGCATCTAGTAATGTTAATAATACTCCTTCGATTTTTAAATTAGGATTTAATTTTGCTTGAGTCATTATAATTGTATTTAATAATTGAGTAATTCCTTCTAATGCAAAAAATTCACATTGTACGGGAATGATAACTGAATCACTTGCTACTAGAGCATTTGTTGATAATAATCCCAACGAAGGTGGACAATCAATAATAATATAATCAAATTTATCACGAATATCTTCTAGAACATTTTTTAATTGTTCTTGAAATTTAAAGCTCTCATTAGTATATGCTTTTTGAATTAATTCTACATCTAAACCAGCCATGTTAATAGAGGCAGGAATGATATACAAATTTTCAAATCTGGTTTTTATAATTGCTTCTTTAGCTTGAGCAGTACCATTTATTACATCATAAGCTGTTTTTTCAAAGTCTCCTTTGTTTATACCTAGCCCTGTTGATGAATTCCCTTGTGGGTCTAAATCAATAAGTAAGGTAAGTTTTCCTAATTTACCTAATGATGCGGATAAATTAATACTAGTTGTGGTTTTTCCAACTCCACCTTTTTGATTTACTAAAGAAATAACTTTTGCCATTTTACCACACCGTTTCTTTAACTATTTTAACATATATAGATATAAATGTCGAAGTTATTTTAATAAAAAAAGAAAGATTACTCTTCCTTCTTTTCCTTAGTTTTTCTTGGTTTTCTAACAACTCTTTTTTTCGGTTTTTCTTCTGGTTTAGTATCAACTTTTTCTTCTTCTGGATCTTTAATTGTTCCAGTTTCTACTAATTCATCAATTTCTTCTTTAGTTAATGTTTCTCTTTCGATTAATGCATCACTTATTAATTTAACTAATTTTTCATTTTCTTTAAGAACTTTTTTTGCAGTTGTATGACATGAATCGATTATTTTTCTTGTTTCTTTGTCAATTTCTAAAGCAACTTGATCAGAGAAGTTTTTTGATTTAACATAATCACGACCTAAGAATACACCTTCAGATTTAGCTTCAAATTGAATTGGGCCTAAATCACTCATTCCATATTCAGTAACCATGCTTCTTGCAATTTTAGTCGCTCTTCCAAAGTCATCAGATGCCCCAGTACTTACTTCGCCTATAAATAATTCTTCAGCAACACGTCCACCTAATAATCCAGTAATCATATCTAATAATTCATTTTTAGTCGTGATGCCTTTTTCTTCTTTTGGTAACATCATTGTGTAACCACCAGCCATACCACGAGGAATAATAGTTATTTTATGAACAACATTTGCATTTTCTAACTTTAATCCTATTACAGCATGACCTGCTTCATGAATACTTACTAAGTATTTTTCACAGTCAGTAACTTTTCTACTAACCTTTGCAGGCCCTAATAAGACACGATCTGTCGCTTCATCTATTTCACTCATACTTATTTCATTTTTATTACGGCGAACCGCTAGTAAAGCAGCTTCATTAAGTAAGTTTTCAAGGTCGGCTCCACTAAATCCTGGAGTCCTTTTTGAAATGTTTTTTAAGTTAACTGATTTTTCAAATATTTTACCACGAGCATGAACTCCTAGTATTTCTTCTCTTTCATGAACATCTGGTAAATTAACCATAACTTGACGATCAAATCTTCCTGGGCGTAATAATGCAGGGTCCAAAACATCTGGTCTGTTTGTTGCAGCAATGATAATAATTCCTTCATTAGCGCCAAAACCATCCATCTCAGCTAGTAATTGATTTAGAGTTTGTTCTCTCTCATCGTGTCCTCCCCCTAAACCAGTACCTCTTTGACGACCTACTGCATCAATTTCATCAATAAATATTAAGCATGGAGCAGAATGTTTAGCTTGTTTAAACATATCGCGAACACGACTTGCTCCAACACCAACAAACAGTTCAACAAAGTCAGAACCGCTAATATAGAAGAATGGAACATCTGCCTCGCCAGCTACAGCTCTTGCTAAAAGAGTTTTTCCTGTTCCAGGAGGACCAACTAATAATACTCCTTTAGGAATTCTTGCTCCTAATTTTTGAAACTTCTTTGGATTTTTTAAGAAGTCAATTAATTCCTTAACTTCTTCTTTTTCTTCTTTTAAACCTGCTACATCAATAAACTTAGCCTTTTTCTCATCTGCATAAAGTTTTGCTCTACTTCTTCCAAAATCCATCGACTTATTATTACCACTAGATAACCTTGTAAATAAGAATATCATCGCTCCTACTAATAATAGAAGTGGTACAACATTCGCTAATATAGTTACAATAGAACTATTTTCTGGATTAGAATTGGTATTTACTTTAAAATTATTTTCATCAGAATATTTTAAGATTTTCGCTATTACTGTTTCTGATAGAGGAACATTTACTTTGAAAGATTCAGTTTTTGAATAACTCTTTAATTTTCCTTCAATATAGTAAACTCCACCACCACTTTTAGGAGTTACAGTTATTTCCTTTATTTCATCTTTAGACATTTTACTAACAAGTTCATCGTAAGTAAATTTATTTACCTTATATTGACTCATATTGAATAATATAAATGTCACAACCATAATTATTCCTAAGATAATATATGGATAATAGTTTTTTAAATTGTTTTGTTTCTTTTTCATATTATTTTCCTTCCTTTATATATTCATAAATAATATCATAATCCTCATTGTTATTATATACTGATTTTTTGATACCTGGTATCCATATTATGTTATTATTTGAATCTGTCACAATTGGTATTTGTTCTCTTTCTTTAAGATCAATTTTGCTTTCAATTAGTATTTCTTTAATTTTTTTTGTACCTAAATTTTTTAAAGATATTTTATCACCTGGATAACGATTTCTAACAATTAAAGGCAATTTTATTTCTTTTGAATTAATAC
>JAAZHN010000079.1 GCA_012510695.1 Mollicutes bacterium | reverse complement strand
GATATACTTTATATTAAGATATGAGGTATTAATTTGAAGGACAAAAAAAGGAAAATAGTTACCATCATATCAATAGCTATTTTAATAGTTATCTTTTTGTTGTGAAAAACTTGTGGAAATAGAAAATCATTTGTGGTAGACAATATAAAAAGCCTTTATTTTGTCCATTATAAAGAAGAAAAAATAGAAGTAAGTGAAAAAATAAATCAAAAAAATATTACTTTGAAGTATCAGCAGATAAAAATGTTAAATATGATATTAAAATTTTTTCAAATAAATTAAATAATACAATTGTTAACAAAAATATAAAGTTTAAATTAATAAGAAATAATGAATATATTTATTGATCTAAAGATGAATATGTAAGTTTAGATTCTTTAGGTGGATTTTCTAGTTTAGAATTAATTGGTGAAGACATATTTGTTAAGGCAGAAGAAGTAAAAAAATCTCAAAAAAATAAATACTCATTAGAGGTTATATACTCCGGTGAATTAAAAAATGGCAATTATTTATTAAACTTAGACTTTATTATTCATGGTAAAGACCAAGATCCATCTAGTGACGATGGCCCTTCATCAAGCATGGATGAACAATCTTCTAGTGATTATACTTCTAATATAGATAAAACTTCTAGTTCAACACCTTATAAAAGAGAATATTCAATTACTTTTGAAAGTGAAGGAATAGTATTAGATAAAATCATTTTATTAAATGGTTCTAAAGTAACTTATAAAAAAGTACCAACTAAAACAGGTTACAAATTTTTAGGCTGGAGTGAACTAGGTTACACAACAATGCCAAACCAAGATTTAGAAACAGTTGGTTCATTCTCAGCTAATCGTTATGATGCAGTATTTAAAATTAACAATGAAACATGTGGTACAAGTAATGTCTTATTTGGTGAACAAATTATTATTCCATCTGCATGTGCGACTGAAGAAGAAGGTTATGTATATTCAGAGTGGTTACCAGAAGTAGGCATTATGGATGAAGAGGGTAAAACGTTTACTCGGACAAAAGCTACATCAGATAATGTTAAATATACTGTTAAACATTACATTGAAAACATCGAAGATGATGGATATGGATTGTTATTTTTAGAAACCTTGTTTGGTGAAACTAATTCAAATACAAACTTTACCGCACCAGGATTAAAAACAATGTATAACACATTTAATGGTTGTACTTCATTAACTAGTCTAGATCTTAGTTCATTCCACACCCCTGAATTATTCTCGATGTTAAATACATTCTTTGGATGTAATAGATTAGTAACTTTAAATTTAAGTTCATTTGATACAAGTAAAGTTTCTAATATGGGATATTTATTTTATAACAACACAAGATTAACTAATGTTGATTTCCGCAATGCTGATTTTTCAAAAGTAACAAGTTATGCCTCAATGTTTAGTAATATAAAAATGGAAGCTGAAATTCTCGTTAAAGACCAAGCAGCGTATGATTTTATTAAAGCAAGAAGTTCAAGACCTAACCCAGTAATATATAATCCTAATCCATAATAATTAATTGTAATTATTCACTAGTTATGATATATTTTGCTTGGTGATAATATGCCAAATTCAATTATAATTGCCTATTTAGGTGATGCTGTTTATGAGTTATATATTAGAGAATATTTACTTAGTTTAAATCTTGGCAAAATAAAAGATATTCAAAAAGAAAGTTTGAAATTTATTTCTGCTAATAGTCAAAGAAAACATTTAGAAAATTTAATAAACAATAATATATTATCTCAAGAAGAAGTTGAATATGTTAAAATAGGTCGTAATACCAAAGGTGGTAAAAGTAAAAGTACAGATATAATTACATATAGGATTGCCACTGGGTTAGAATATTTAATAGGTAGATTATATTTAGAAAATAATCATCAAAGAATTAAAGAAATAATAAATTACATTACAGGGGGTGAATAAATGTTAGTATTTGGTAAAAATGTATTTTATGAACTTAATAATAATGCTAATAATATAAGAAAAATATATCTTAGTAATAATTTTCGTGACCAAAAAATATTCGATTTAATTAAAAGTAATAATTTAAATTACATAAAAGTTGATAACAAAAAATTAGATCATATGGTAGATGGTAACCATCAAGGTATAATTATTGAAATTAATGAATATGAATATACTGATTTAGAAGATGTTTTAAATGATGATTTTATTGTAATGTTAGATCACTTAGAAGACCCTCATAATTTAGGCGCGATAATTCGTACATGTGAATCGGCCTCTGTTAAATCAATTATTATTCCTAAAGATCGAAGTGTTCAAGTTAATGGTACAGTGATGAAAGTAAGTTCAGGAGCATTAGAAAGAGTAAATGTTGTTCAAGTTAATAATTTAGTTAATACTATTAATATTTTAAAAGACAATGGTTATTTTGTTTATGGAGCTGATATGAATGGTAGTGATTATAAACAAAACAAGTACCCAGAAAAAGTTGTTTTAGTAATTGGCAATGAAGGGTCAGGACTTAGTAAATTAGTTAAAGAAAACTGTGATGAGTTAATAAAAATTTCAATGAGTGGAGAAATAAATAGTTTAAATGCTTCTGTCGCAGCAGGAATCTTAATATATGGAATAAAGGATTATCAAGATGAAATATGAAATAGATGATCAAGAAACAATTATGTTAATTAGAGAAAATAATGTCGAAGCTAAAGATATTATTTTTGAAAAATATAAATATATTATAGATATATTAATAAATAAGTATAAAAGAAGTGCCTATGTATTAAAAATAGATCAAAATGATTTATACCAAGAAGCAATGTTAGGATTTGCCGATGCAATTAACACATATTAAGATGACAAAGAAGCGAAACTAGCTACTTTTATTACCTTATGTGTCGAAAGAAAAATTCAAAATGCAATAAAAAAAGCTAATACTAAAAAAAATAAAATGTTTGTATCATCAATCTCATTAGAACAACAGGCAGATGATGCTTTTAATCCATTAATTGACTTAATAAGCGATGGAGAGGATTCAGATCCACTCGTTAAATTAACTAACAAAGAAGATTATCAAGAACTAGTTAATAAAATAAAAGAGATTTTGTCAGATTCAGAGTATGAAGTATACTCTTTAATGATAAATGGCATTAATTATATTGATATTGCTAATCTATTAGGTAAAACTCCTAAACAAATTGACAATGCAATACAAAGGATTAGATTAAAAATAAAAAAGATAATATAATAAGTTAAGAAAACAATTTTCTTGCAATAATAATGACGATGTGCTAATATTTATTTAGCACTACAAAGAAGTGTTTTTATTTGAAAAAAAGGAGATATTTTATGAAAGCAAAAAAAGGTTTTTTACATAGTACTTTTGCAGAATTAAAGAAAGTTAAATGGCCATCAACTAAAGAAGTTACAAAAAATACTTTATCAACAATTGTATTTTGTGTATTCTTCGGAGTATTCTTCTATTTAGTTGATATAGCATTTGCATGGCTAGTTGGGGTATTAGGTTAATGGAAAACGAAAAATTATGGTATGTTGTTAATACTTACAGTGGGCACGAAACAAAGGTTAAAGAAAAACTAGAAATGCGTACTGAGTCAATGGAGATGCAAGATTTTATTTATCGAATTATTATTCCTGAGACTACAGAAGTAGAAGTAAAAGATGGTGTCAAAAAAGAAAAAACTAAAAAAATGTTTCCTGGTTATATATTAGTAGAAATGATAATGTCTGATGAAGCATGGTATATTGTTAGAAATACTCCAGGCGTTACAGGATTTATTGGTTCATCAGGAAGAGGAGCAAAGCCAACTCCACTATTACCACAAGAAATCGATAGAATTCTTGGTAATATCGGGACTCAAACTAATAAGCGTGATGATAATTATGTTGTTGGTGATAAAATCAATATTATTGATGGTCCATTTAAGGGTATGTATGGTGTTGTAAATAGTATTGATGCAAATACAAATCATTTAAATGTATTAATCGATCTATTTGGTCAAGAAACTCCTGTTGAAGTAGAACTATATCAAGTAAGCAAGTTATAAACTTGCTTTTTTTATCTACATTTATTTACATATTTAAAATGTAAATAAATTGCTTTATCAATTTGCCTTTGATATTCTAAAATAAAAGAGGGGATATGTTATGAAAAAAAATTATTTTGATTTAACAAAAGAAGAAATATCTGATTATACAAAAGAATTTAAGAAAACAGAAGGCGGCTTGATTATACATAATCATAGAAAAAAACTTTTATCTGTCATTATTTCGATGTTCTTTGTTTTTGTGTTTGCAACTATGTTATCAGAAATAGCAATTGATATTGCTTCTAATAAAGAAGTATTAATTGTGACTTTAGACTATGTCAGTACATTTTTATCAGCTATTTTTGTTGTTTTACTAGGATATCTAATCATTTATAATATTTACGTTGAGCTATGCTTCCTTGGCTGGTTAAAAAATAAACATAAAATACTTAAGTGGTAAAAAAACAAGTTAATTACTTGTTTTTTTATACCATGGCTCAATTACTTCTTTACTAACTCGAACATTATTATTTGTTCCATATCCTAACCTAATATTACTACTTAATCTATGGAAATCAGAACCTGCAGAAATATATAAATTATTTTCTTTACATAAATTTATTAATTTGTTATTCACTTCAAGATTATAATTAGAATGAAAGCATTCTAAACCATCAATTAACCCAGAACTAATAATGTTTTTATGAAAACTAGTAAAATCATTTATTTCATAAGAAAAAGGATGAGCTAAAAATACTAAGCCACCATTTTTTCTAATTAACTCAGATATTTCTTTAAGCGAAGTAACTGTATCAGATTGATCAAAGTATAAAATAAAATTAGTATCATTTGTAGTTTTACGATAAAAAATATGTTTGCTAGAAAAAGCCTCATCGCCAATTATAGATTTATTTTCTGGATATTTAGAAATTAATTTATGCATAAAATCTATTGGATAAAAAATGTCCGGATCATATTTTTCTTTATCAATTTTTAGATTAACTTCCTTACATTTTTCAATTAATTTTTCATATTGTGAAATAAAAGTTTTGTGTCGATTTTCTATACTATTATTTGTATCTAACCATTCTTTAATTTGCAATAAATCAAAATTATATCCAAGTAGCTCAATTCTTATACCTTCAAATATAGAATTAAACTCACATCCGACTAATAATTCACCTTGGTAATATTCTTTTACAGGTAAATCTAATAATTCAATATGGG
>JAAZHN010000078.1 GCA_012510695.1 Mollicutes bacterium | reverse complement strand
TTATATAACTATCATTTAGCTAAGGACAATGTTAGAATTAATGACTCGATTATCGTTGTTGAAGGTTTTATGGATGTTATAAGACTTTCTACTATTGGAATTAATAATGCGGTTGCCTTAATGGGAACAGCCTTAACTAAAGAACAAATAGTTCTACTTAAAAGATTAAGATGTCCAGTAATATTATGTCTAGATAATGATGAAGCTGGACTTAATGCAACGATGTCAGCGGGAGATCAGTTATTTATCGAAGGACTTGAAGTATTTGTAATTAGGCTTGATGATTATAAAGATCCTGATGATTATATAGTAAATAAGGGTGAGGAATCATTTAGATTAAATTTAGAAGCAAAGGTTAATTATTTAGATTTTAAAATTAAATATTTAAAAACTAATTTAAGTAATGATTCTAAAGAAATAGCTGAAGGCATTAATAATCTATTAGAGTTAATTAACCCAATTACTGACCCAGTATATAAAAACATCTTAATAGAAAAGTTAGTTACTGAGTTTAACTTAGATAAAGAAATAATTAAAACTAAAATTAGTGTTCCAAAAATAATTAAAGAACCACCTAAAGAAATTAGAAGTATTAAAAAAACTCAAGTTACTAAAGCTTGTGAAGCAATAATATATTTAATGTTAAATGAACCTAAATATATTAAAATATTTGATAAAAATATGGGTTACTTTCCAATTCCAGCTTGTAATAGTCTCTTAAATGAAATTAGATCTTTCTATAGTGATCATAACACAATTAATCTTGCAGATTTTCTCACATATATCAATGAAGATGAAGAATTATCTTCTTTAGTAAAAGAAATAATTTCAGAATCAAATGATATTGTTAAACCAGAAGACTTTGATGATTATTTAATGATTACAAAAAGAGAAGTATTTAATAAAAGAATTGATAAATTAAAAATTGATTTAGAGCGAACTGATGATTTAGATAAAAAAATTGCAATTACTAAAAAAATTGCTGAGTTAAAGAAAGAAGTGTAAAAAGTGAAAGAAATTAAAACATTTGAAGAAAGAAAAAAAGATTTATTAAAATTAGGAAAGAAAAATAAAGTTATTACTTTTGAAGAATTAGCTGAAGCCCTTAAGGGTTTAGAAGTTGATAATGATTCTTTAGATGAGTTATATAACTTATTTATGGAACATGAAATTGAAGTTCTTTCTTCTAATGAAGAGGAAGAAGACGAAAATAAAGAAAAGACTAAAAAAGATGATGTTATTTTAGATGATGCCGCGATTAGGAAAGATATGACAATTAATGACCCAGTTAGAATGTATTTAAAAGAAATTGGGAGAATTAGTTTATTATCTGGCGAAGAAGAATTAGAGTTATCTAAAAGAGTAGCAGAAGGAGACAAATTAGCTAAAGATAAATTAACCGAATCTAACCTTCGTTTAGTTGTTTCAATTGCTAAAAGATATGTAGGGCGAGGTTTATTGTTTTTAGATCTTATTCAAGAAGGTAATACTGGTTTAATGAAAGCAGTAGAGAAGTTTGACTATGATAAAGGATATAAGTTTTCTACTTATGCTACTTGGTGGATTCGTCAAGCGATTACTAGGGCTCTTGCAGATCAAGCAAGAACTATTAGAGTTCCTGTTCACATGGTTGAAACAATCAATAAAATGGCTCGTATTCAACGTCAATTAACCTTAGAGTTAAACCGTGAACCTACAGAAGATGAACTAGCAGAACACATGGATATTACTCCAGAAAAGGTTAGAGAAGTCCTAAAAATAAATCAAGATCCTGTTTCACTTGAAACACCAATTGGTGAAGAAGAAGATTCTCATTTAGGAGACTTCATTAAAGATGAAAGAAGTTTAAGTCCTGAAGACTATGCAACTGTAGAAATTTTAAAAGAAGAAATCAAAGAAGTCTTAAAAACTCTACAAAAAAGAGAACAAGAAGTCTTAGAATTGAGATTTGGTCTAATTGATGGAACTAGTTATACACTTGAAGAAGTTGGAAAAAGATTTAATGTAACAAGAGAAAGAATTAGACAGATTGAAGCTAAAGCGATTCGTAAACTTCGTCATCCATCTCGTGCTAAAAAATTAATGGATTTTATGAATGATTAAACTATCTAAAAGATTATTAGAAATAGTCAATCATTTAGATTTTAAAGAAAAAGTATTAGATGTTGGTTGTGATCATGGTAAACTTGCTATTTATTTAATATTAAATAACCATTACAATAATATTAATGTTAGTGATAATAAATTATCAGCCCTTAACCAAGCAATTAAAAATATCGAAGATTATAACTTAAAAGATAAAATAACTTATCATTTAGGAGAAGGAATAGAATTTATTGATAATTTAGATCTTGATACAT